>JBBRRN010000134.1:0-8651 GCA_038200685.1 Nitrospirales bacterium | reverse complement strand
GGTTCCACGTGCGGGCGACCAGCCGGCAAGCGCAGTTAATTCGCGCTGGGGCATCACGCCGTGGCGTAAAGCTTACCGACTATATTCTCGATTCCCTGTGCGCACAAGCGGAGATGGATTTAGCGGATCAAAACCATTTTGTCCTGCCCAAGGAGAAGTGGGAGGCGTTTTTGAAGGCACTCGATGGGCCACCGAAAGTGCCTCCTGGCCTAAAGCGTCTTTTTTCAAGGCCTTCGCGTGCTGCGAGCCGTTGATGGCCGCAGGTACCGAGTATAGTATCGAGAAACTTTCGCAGGCGCATGACCTAAGCCGATTTGACTGCGGAAATGACGCACTCAACACGTGGCTCAAACGCCTCGCATGGACGAATGTCCGGAATGATTCCGCGCGCGTCTACGTCCTGAACCGGCATGATCACGTGGTGCGTGGATACTATGCATTGACCGCAGGCAGCATTAATCGCGAAGACGCGCCGCAGAGAATATCCCAGGGTCTGGCTGGCCATCCGATCGGAGTTGCGGTGATGGGCCGTCTCGCGGTCGATTCATCGCAGCAAGGCGAGGGGCTGGGCACCACGCTCCTGCAAGATGGGCTGATGCGCGTCGAACAGGCAGGAGACATGATCGCCATTCGTGCCGTACTGGTTCAGGCAGTCAACGATACGGCGCGGGATTTCTACCTTCGCTTCGGCTTCAGTCCATCTCCCATAGACGAGTTACGGCTCATGGTGCTGATGAAAGACTTGCGGGTATTTCTTCGCACCCGAAAGGACCCCGCCAGACGGGCGAGGCCCTTACTTCAAGGCGTGATCAGTCAGATCGCATGATGCGCGGGGCGGGCCAGTTTGGCCCAGAGCTCGACTGACCCTTCAGAGGGTCGGAAGCGGTTCACAGACTCTGGTTCTTCTCACTCGCGACAACGACCGTCTTACGCGGGGAATCTCAGGCCCGCATGGCAGGCACCAGTCATAGGGCGCAACGGAGACTGAGCCGCAATGGAGACTGATGTAAAGAGGAGTAAATGACTCCCGGTACATTTCTGGATCTCTTGAGTTAACCAACTCGCCGCATCATCGGTGTAGGCCACCGGCTGTTGATCTTCCCCCGATTTCATGGACACCGGGTTAAGAGCCCATCGTCATCGCTTTGAAATCGGCGGGGGAGCGGTAGCCGAGCGCCGAATGTCGGCGGACTCGGTTATAAAAGACTTCGATCCATTCGAACATGTCCTGCCGGGCTTCTTCACAAGTCCGATAGCGCTGATAATACACGTGTTCCGTTTTCAACGTATGTGGGGTCATAAATTGGGGTCAGATCTTGCATTTACATATGCCCCTACCCGCCGATGGTGCGGGGCAGCTCGATAGTCGATTCTACAGCGCCCCACAAAGGAAGCAACGAAAATGCCGCGTCAGTCATCCTGCGCGTAGAATCAGAGCGTCACGATCCTGTCGAGGGACACTTCACGAGAAACAGGCTTTCGGACGATTCACGACAAGCTGTCATGAATCATGCGGGCCAATGCGACTCAATGCAGTGATTCGAGCGTCCCCTTGAGGTGAAGGACGGCTTTGGTATGGATCTGACAGACGCGCGACTCCGTGACCTTGAGAATTCTTCCGATCTCCTTCATCGTCAATTCTTCATAGTAATACAGGGTAAGCACGAGCCGTTCCTTCTCCGGCAATTGCTGAATCGCGTCAGCCACCCGCTCACGCTCCCGGTCGTTGACAATGATCGTAAGCGGGTCGGGATGTTGCGTGTCGGCAAGCATGTCGAGAATTTTGTGGCCTTCCGGCTCATGCAGATTGAAATCGTCCAAACTCACCAGGACAGCCCCCTGGGATCGCACAAGGAAATCATCCAGCTCGGCCGGAGATAACTGCATCTCTGCCGCAACTTCTTCATCTGTCGGAGGATGCCCGAGTCTGTTCAACAGCTTGACATGCGTGCGCTGCAACAACGAGACACGCTCGTGAACCGATCGAGGAATCCAATCCATGGAACGAATTTCGTCCAACATGGCGCCTCGAATACGAAACTCCGCGTAGGTTTTGAACTTTGCTTCGCGGCTTGAATCGTACTTATCCATGGCATCCATCAATCCAATGATGCCGACCGACACGAGATCCTCCGCATCCATATAAGCTGGAAGACGGTAGGCGAGCCGATAGGCCATCGCTTTGACGACATGGGAAAACTCTTTGATGATCAGTTCGCGATGCGAGTCGGATGCGGGACATGCTGGACCTATCTGCCTGCTTTGCTGCATCGCCGTATTGCTCATAATCAATGCGCCTTATATATTCGAATGAATGTGATGCCCCGGCGGACCTGTCTGATAGGCTCGCTTGATGAGGCGAACAGGCTGCGGCCCGATACCAGCCTGAAGGCCCACAACAACAGACGGCCTATTCGCCGGAACACAGTCACAACCCCTCACGTCGAGTACGGCGCAGATGGCCGCGGTCACTGTCGGACCCACTCCTAGGACATAGGAATCAGTTGTTGCCACAGAAACTGCACGGTGCTCTTCGGAAGTTCAGGATTGGGCCAATCAGCAACCTTCTTCGCCAACTCCGCAAACGCTCGGCTGGCAGGAGAACAAGGGAAGAGCTCTGTCACGGCCTTCTGCTCGATGACGGCCATCGGCAGGTAGTCGTCGAGAGGAATACATCCCAAATACTCGAGCTTGATATTCAGAAAACGCTCTGCGGCTCTATCGAGCTTGCGGAATGTCTGGGTCGCCTCGCGCTGACTTTTGACCAGGTTGACCAACACCTTAAATCGGCGTTCGCGATGTTGCCGACATAACACCTTCATCAGCGCATAGGCGTCGGTCAGTGACGTAGGTTCCGGCGAGATGACGACGATCGTCTCTTGGGCCGCTGAGGCGAAATAAGTGACGTTGGGAGACACACCGGCTCCGGTATCGATCAACAGCACCTCCACGGTATCGGCGGTACGCTCCAACTCACTCTGCAGAATTAACTGCTGTGAGTCGGTCAAGGAGGTGAGTTGAGGCAAGCCGGATCCTGCCGGCAACACCTGGATTCCAGCCGGGCCCGAGATGATAATGTCGGACAGACGGTGTGAGCCGCACAGCACATGCTCCAATGTAAATCGAGGCACCAACCCCAACAACACATCGATGTTGCCTAATCCCAAGTCCGCATCCAATACCAGGACTCGTTTGCCGGCTCGCGCCAATTCCACCGCCAGGTTGACGACCACATTCGTTTTCCCCACCCCACCCTTCCCGCTGGTGACGGCAATGACACGAGTGCAGGGGTTCCCTTGAGCCCTAGTTGGCATCGCCATCGTCTGCTCGCTGGACATATTGTTCATGCGCCCCCTTCTACGTGTGTTGTGGCGTCGTTCCGCCCATAGACACAACTGAGTCGCGTCCAACGGATGACGAGAGGCCTGATGGTGTGAAACGGGCTGAGCCCCTGTCGAGCAACAGATCAGCCAACCGCGCCGAATTTGCTTGCTCGAAATCTTCAGGTACCCGCTGGCCATTGCTCCAATACGACAGGGGCAATGAAGTCTGGTGTGCCAGCTCGAGGAGATTGCCGTATTCTTCCGTCTCATCCAGCTTGGTAAAGAGCAGACGTGACGGAGCACACGCCTCGTATCGCGTCATCGTGCGCCGGAGATCCTGCATCCGCGTGGTGGCAGACAAGACCAGATGCGTCTCGATCGATCCGTACGAATCTTTGAGACCGCTAAGGTTCATGAGCTCTGCCGCCTCATGTGGGCCAAACCCTGGTGTGTCGATCATGATCAGATTTGCCCGACGCTGACGGCGTATACCTTCGAGCACTTCAGCCGTGGTCTGAGCCGTTTCCAGAGGAACGCCCAGGACCTTCGCATACATGCGGAGTTGTTCGACGGCCGCCAAACGGCAGGTATCGAGCGTGATCAGCGCGACCGATCTGTTTTCTTGAAGCCGGTAGTGCGCCACGAGCTTGACGATTGCCGTGGTCTTGCCGACCCCGCTCGGCCCGACAAACATGGCGACCTTGTAATCGGTCTCGGCATCCAACAAAGGGCCACTGACTCGAATCTGCTCAAGACAGAGTTGGTGCAACGCATCCTGAATCTCGCGATCCGATTGAAGCTCCCCCTCAGAGAGACGGCAACGAATCGCGGAGCAGAGCCGTTCGGCGGTTGAGGGGCGCAAGCCCTGTGCAATCAGAAAACGGCAGGCTCGCCCCAACGGAGCAGAGAAGTCCAATCCTGCCATGTTCGATTCGGTAGGCAACCAAGAGACGAGGCGCTGCTGCAAGTCGAGGCATTCGTTCATGAGATGGAGGAAACGACCGGAGGGAACCGGTTCTGATCCTGACTGCATGGCCGATGGTGGAGTTCGTTCGTGTGCTCCCCCCAACTCCGATGGCGTATTGGCATGAAGTACGGTGTTCAACGTGTCCTGAAATGCAGGAACGGACTCCCGTTGATTCACGGCAGAGGGGCCAGTGTCCTGCACAACAAGCGAAGTGGCCTGCCGGTCTGGGACGGCTTGACCGTCAATCGAATCGACCGCAGCGGTCACTTCTAACAGCGATCGGCCAAACAATGAGAACGGTAAGCTCCCTCGCCGAACTCGCTTCGTCGAGAGGATAAGGGCATCCGGCCCCAACTCTTCCTTTATGGAGCGAATCGCGTCATGCATGGTGTCGGCATGAAATACTTTCATCTTCATCGTTCACCTCACGGTAGAAGACCTTCTCCGTCCAGACGAATGGTATCCAGGGGTTGCAGCCTGACCATCGAATCGAGTTCGTTGAATCCCACCACCGGCACTGCATGGAGTATCCGATCTGTCAAACGTCGTATATGGCGCCGGAGTACCGGGGAACAGAGTAGAACCGGTTGATGACCACGCGCAGCAACACGTTCCACAGCTTGTTTCAATGCCGCCAACAGTATGTGGTTGAGGCTGGGATCCAGATTCAGCACGCCTCCTTGAGGAACCGCGGCAGCCTGATCGCTCAAGGATCGATCGAGTCTGGGATCGAGCGTAATCACGGGCAACGTGCCGTCCGGAGCTTGGTACTGACGCGTAATCGTCCGCCCCAACGCCTGTCGGGCCATTTCCGTGAGTAGCTCAGGGTCTTTCGATGCGCCCGCATGGTCGGCCAGAGCTTCGATGATCGATCGAAGATCGCGGATCGGAATGCCTTCACGCAGCAAGTTGCCGAGGACACGAACAACCGTTCCAAGCGGCAGTAACGTGGGAATCAATTCTTCAACGAGTTTAGGATGGACTTTCGCCAGTTCGTCGAGCAGCGATTGCACTTCCTGCCTGCCTAACAATTCATGCCCATGGCGTTTAATAATTTCAGACAAATGTGTGGCGATGGCTGAACTGGCGTCCACCACGGTATAGCCGGCCAATTGCGCCTGCTCACGCGTGGCCTCCGGCACCCACAGCGCAGGCAACCCGAACGCCGGCTCCTTGGTAGCCACACCATGAATAAGGCCCCGTTGAGCAGTTCCAGGATCGATGGCCAGTACGTGCGACGGAAGCACGTCGGACTTCGTCAGTTCCACGCCTTTGAGCATGACGGCATATTCGTTGGGGCGTAGCTGAAGGTTGTCTCGAATATGGATGGGCGGTAGGAGAAACCCCATCGTATCCGCGAACTGTTTCCTGAGCCCTTTGATCCGATCAAGCAATGCGGTCCCGTGCTTGCCTTCCACTAACCCAATGAGACCGTATCCTACCTGTACTTCCATTAAATCAAGCGGGGCGAACTGAGGTGAGGTGCTTTCAACTTGCGGCGCCGGGGAAACTGGCGTTGGCTCTACGGGCGCCTTTGCTTCCTGCGACAATCGATAGGCGAACCAGGCTGCGACTCCCCCTAGCCCGAGAAACGCCAGATGAGGCAAACCGGGGACAACTCCGAGAGCCAACAAGATTCCGGCAGCCGTGCCGACGGCTTTAGGTGAAAACAACAGCTGCCGCGTGATCTGGCCTCCGAGGTCGGCATCCGCTGCAGCGCGCGTCACCACGATGCCGGCGGCCGTTGAAATAAACAGCGCGGGAATCTGCGCAACCAGTCCTTCTCCGACTGTCAAGAGCGTATAGGTTTGCGCGGCCAATCCGGGACTCATGCCCTGCTGCAAGATACCGATCGTCAACCCCCCGATGATGTTGACCAGAACAATGATGATCGCCGCAATGGCGTCACCCCGAACAAACTTGCTGGCGCCGTCCATGGACCCATAGAAATCGGCTTCTTCTGCAATCTCCCGCCGCCGCTTTCTCGCGTCCGTCTCGTTGATCAGCCCGGCATTCAAATCGGCATCGATACTCATCTGTTTGCCGGGCATCGCGTCCAACGTGAAGCGAGCCGCTACTTCGGCGACTCGACCGGCGCCTTTTGTCACGACCACGAAGTTGATGACGACCAGGATCGAGAACACGACGAGGCCGACCGTATAGTTCCCTCCCACAACGAAATTGCCGAAGGACCGAATCACCTCGCCTGCGGCAGCCGCGCCTTCATTGCCGTGAAGCAAAATCAAGCGTGTCGACGCAATGTTGAGCGCCAAGCGGAATAACGTCACGATGAGAAGGATGGAGGGAAAAGCCGAGAACTCGATCGGACGTCGAACTTGCAGCCCCACGAGTAAGATGATCACCGACACCGTAATGTTGAAGGCCAGCAGGAGGTCCAAGAAAAACCGTGGAAGCGGCAGGATCATCAGCATGATGACGCCCACCACACCGAGCGATACGAGAATATCCGGGTGCTTAATAAACGACGAGGGGGATAATTCTTTGGTTTCTGATGCCATGCTCTCCTTGCCCTTTACCGGGTGACTTGCTCAGACGTGACCCCTCGCGCACGAAACACAAACGCAAGAATCTCAGCCACGGCACGGTACAGATCCGCGGGGATCTCCTTGCCGATATCGACGAGTTTGTAGAGAGTCCTGGCCACAAACTTGTTCTCGACGACCACGACCCCGTGCTGCCTGGCCACCGCACGAATTCGCTCCGCGAGGTGCCCGGCGCCCTTCGCGACGACGATGGGCGCAGACATGCGCGCTGTGTCGTATTTAAGCGCGACGGCAAGGTGTGTGGGATTCGTCACGACCACATCTGCGTTCGGGACAGCTGCCATCATGCGTTTTCTCATCATGTCCCGCTGAACGCTGCGTACCCGGCTCTTGATCATCGGGTCGCCTTCTGTGTCACGATGTTCTTCTTTCACTTCTTGAAGACTCATTCGCAAAGACCGCTCCCACTCATACCGCTGATAGAGAAAGTCCGCCCCCGCCACCACGGAGATCGCCCCCGCGATGATGGCCGCGGCTTTCAGCGTCAGCCACCCCATCACGGTCAGAAGCCCCCATAGGTCATAGTGCACAAGCTCCGGAAGGCGCTGAAGATCCTGTCCGAATACGAACGCACCGATGCCGCCGATAATGGCAACTTTGAGTAACGCTTTGATCAACTCCGAAACAGATCGGAGGGAAAAGAGGCGACCCAATCCCTTGATTGGGTTCAATCGTCCGATCTCGCACGGGAGAGACGGCTTCCACAGCAACCCGGTTTGAGCAAGGGACGCGCCGATGCCCACGATCGCCAACCCGCCCATGAACGGCAGCATCAGCATCAGGCTCTTAAGACCGACCTCAATAAGCAAGGAATGAATCTGCTCAATCGTGAGACTGGCATGAACCACACGGTCGAAGGGCATCGTAAGCCCCATACGAGTGACATTCGTCAGCTGGTGAATGCCCGAACCGGCAAAGAGAGCCAGAAGTCCGATGCCGGCGAAGAGCAGGGCCGCAGTGGTTACATCGCGACTCACCGCAACGTTACCCTCCCGGCGGGCGTCCGCTTTCCGCTTCTCAGTCGCCGGTTCTGTCTTGTTATCGCGGTCTTCAGCCATGACCTAGCGCCCTCAACAGCCTTTCGATCGTGTCGTGTAATCCCGTAAATTCCTGTTCAAACAGGGAGACGCTGAAGGGTAACGCCAGGCCTAAGACCAGGAGTCCTCCCGTAATAGTTAGGGGAAAACTCAACACAAAGACATTGATCTGTGCGACAGCTCGGCCCAACATGGCCAGCAGAACATTGATGAGAATCGTGGCGACGAGCACCGGAGACGATAGCTTCAGGGCCACCAGAAACATGTGTTGAGCCAGCTGAAGCACCTCTTCGCCGAGAGCCGACGAGAGTCTGGCACCGAATGGCGGGATGGCGTCATAACTCGACACGATGGCCGCCACGACCACCATGTGCGCATTGACCGACAGGAACACCAGCGACGCAATGATTCGAAAATACTCACTCAGCAGCGACGACTGTTGCGAGGTCATGGGATCCAACAGCTGAACGGCGCCGAATCCAATCTGGGTTCCAAGCAAATCACCGGCCACCTCAAGCGCCCCGAACAGCAATCGAACGGCCAGCCCGATCATCAAGCCAATGAGCAATTCGCTCGCAAGCCCAGCCGTCATTTCAATTGCGTCCCGTGACAACGGCGGAAGTCGAATCAGCGGTGAAAGGGCGACCCCCAGCATCACGACAAGCGCAATTTTTATTTGAGCCGGAACCGTCCGCCCACCTAACATCGGAAATGCCGCCACGATACCCCCGATACGAGACACTAAGACCAGAAACGACTG
>JBBRRN010000133.1:0-8671 GCA_038200685.1 Nitrospirales bacterium | reverse complement strand
TCCGTCTGGGGGATACCAGGCTATGGATAGACTGGCGATCGTCAATCCTAGGCCCAAGCTGTGCAAAATATTTCTGACGCATCATGACAAAAATCAGCGCACGTAGGCTTGACAGTCAAGACAGTTGCTGTCCCCTTTTCTCCCTCGCGATGGGTGGGATGGCCCGGTGAGGTTCCTGATGCCATTCGCGTCTTTTATATTAGGCCTTTTGAACAGTGCCCCTTCTTCTTCTCGATCGTCTTGGCCTGTAGGGAGCCACCTTTATAACCGGATTCCTGTCAAGAACATCAAGGGCCGCTTTTGCCTCTCCTACGTTCAATTCAAGCAAGGACTCGAAAAGCTTGAGGCCCGCTGCACGAAATTTCCGCTGGCGGTGGAGAGTAAGCGCAATATTCGTGAGACTCTCTGGCACTGACGACCAGCCATATCGTCGAATTTCGTCTCGCCCAGCGCCTAACAAAGCGTTACAGACTCGCAGTACAAGCCTTGGCTCTACTCCCGAAAGTGGCGATAGGAGTTCGAGTACATCTTCCGCCGACCCCTGGATTGCCTTTCGGTTCTGTGTAATCCTAAGAATGATACGACGCATCTGTGGGTTTAGTTCAAGCTCATCTCTGGTTAATCGGAACAGGTTGGTAACCGCACGAACTATGAGAGGGTCCTTTGAGGACGCCAACCCTTCAATCACCTTGGCGGCATATACACGGCAGTGCGCTTGCTTCCACAAATGGCTGGCTCCGTGGGCCAATCCTAAGAGACTTCGTCGAGACTTTTTTGTTCGCAGTAGTGTGGTGACCTTGGTCCGAGACCAGGAGTCGTGGTAGCGGCAGTGATACAGGAAGAGGAACTCTCCGTATGCTTGCTGAGAAAAGTCAGACTGCCTCGACTTGAGCATGTTCATCCATCCTTGCGCGGTTGCCTTCGGTTCACATAGCCGCATGATGTTGGCAATTGGATAAAGGGCAAAGTCGTATTCGAGGACACTTGGAGAACCCTTAATTACCGAATCGAACAATGCAGTTGCCCTCCCTTTGTCCCAATTGAACAGGGGAGACATTCGCATCAGCGTCATTACCCAGATTGCTGGATGTTTCTCTTTTCCTAACCGCGATTTGATTAGATTGGCCCATCCGCCATAATTTGGAGGATCTTGCCGGAGGTACCCTTCAGCAATCGCTCCAAGTATTGATCCCCGCCCATTCGGATATGTCCAGGTTGGACTAGATCCAAAGAGTATTTCGCGGCCTTGCTTTGTATCAACATTATCTCTTTTTTCTCTGCGCTGATTCAGAGGTGGCTCCAGATGACGCCAAAGCCACTCTTCCAATATAGCCAGCGCATTCTGAGGCAGCCCATTCCCCTTCCTAGCTCGTGACTCTAACGCCCCAGCAGCCCCTTCACGGAAGGAGCCTGACGAAAACCCTTTTCCATTCAACGACGCGATACTTGTAATAAGCCTTGAGGTGGGCATATGAGTTTCTGCTAGACCGTTCAATGCCTGGCCTGCATATATTTCTTCTTGGCCAGGAGTAAGACTGTCTAATAAGGCAAGCACGCGCTCAGGATTCTCCTTGGCATACGTCCCGAGCTCTCTGGCCAACTGCCGTGCTCCACCCGCACGGCTAAAGTCTTCAGTGAATCGCATCTTCGGATTACTGCTTTCGGTTTTATCGGGAAGAGATTTGAACAGGCTCAGAAGATGCTCGTCGGAAGCTTTGCTCATGTGCTCAGCCGTTATCCGTGGACCGACCCATCCAGATCCCCCTCGGACAGTTTCGTTATCAACCCCAGGAAAAGCTCGCTCTTCTTGGTCGCGCAACGCTCTCGTCGCCTCGGACATGCGCTCAAGAACGAAAGTACGGAGAAGTCGGAGCCGATCTGCACGAGCCCACATGGTTCGATCAAATCGATCCTGCGGAGTCCAACCCGGCATAATTTTTTTGTACTGTTTGAAATTTACTACTACATCCTCTAGGGACTTCAGCGCTTCACCAGTTAAACAAAAGGATAGTACAGTAATAAGAGCTTTAGATTCTCGATGACCGTCCGCATGATCCCCAACCTCTAGCCGTGGTGGATCTCCTAAGAGGTACTCCAATGCTACACCTGACCTATCGGGAACAAGAACACAGAAACCTCGTGCCAGTAGGCGATGAATGATTTTCAGATCAGAATCCCATGACGCCCTGGCAAACTCGACAAACTTTTCTGGCTCCTGTTGCGCCAGCTGTGTCACTGCCATAAGGAGAGCCTTTACGATTGGACCTTGGGGCAACTCGCCGTCAAACTCTTTATAAGTGGCAGAATCATCACGGTACCCAATTATAAATTCGTGCTCTTCGTGGGCAATCAACGCAATGACTTTCAGAAACCATGGCCAAACGTGATCGAGGAAAATTTTGGGAGCAGCCTCTGCAAGCGCCTCAAGGTTATACCAATCTTCTTCCTTTTCAATGAGCTTGACCAGACTCCCTCTTTCCCCATCCAGCTTCGATCCAGCCACCAGCTTCTCATCTGGGGACAGACTCCTTTTTTTCTTCAACTTGGCCACAATCCCCTGAGCCTGCCGCAAGCGTCCATCCAACGCGGCTCGGAGAAGCATGGAAGCAAATTCAGGATATTTCCCAGCTGCCTGGTCCACCAAAAGAGAAGCAGTGCCGTCCGCTTTTCTCTCCAGAACGGTAGCTGCAAGATCCACCGCCCGAGCCGTCCAAACAGAAAAATAAGAAAGCGCCCGCAACGTTAAGTCGTCATGACTCCTCCTGGGAAGCCAATGCTTTTCGATTAGATCAAGCACTCCAACTGGATCAGATTGCGTGGCAAGACATAAGACATTTAGGGCATGTATCGCCTCGCCATGTGGTCTGTTCAACCATTTCAGAAACGCGGAAGCTTTACTCATCCGCTTGAACCAGCCAGGACTTCCCGCTATCGAGGCAAGCACACGTGGCCCTTCCTTACTAGATTTCAGTCGCGAAATGACAAGGGAAAACTCCACATCGTCTGGCTCCTTTAGCCCGCCAAGAAATTCAATTAGAAGCGAACGAATGTGTAACCGAATGCCTCGGCCAAAGAGTGTCTTTAATTGCCGGTGATACTCTAGTGAACCAGTGTCCCGCAGGTACTGGAAACCGTTTAGTAGAACTGGTCGGACAAAAAGGCCATCCTGATTCTTTCGCACATGACGGCTGAGAGAGAGCGCGCCTTTGGCAAATGCCCTGGCTAACGTGAAGTCGTAAAACGTCTGATGTCGGAAACCGATTGTGAGGGCATCAGGCCCCCTGCTCAGAATATCTTCCCGTATAAGCCCTTGCAGTGCCCTCGGCCACCGATCTCCTAACGATGAAGGGGCCCATAGTATTTCATCCGTGGACATTTTATTCGCCAGAAATTCAAGCAGTTCAACTCGATCCCGCGCCTCTTCGCCAGTCAACACTTTTTGGGTCCAGAGCTCTTCCAGCAACGATTGAAGGGTCGAGAAGACCATGCCGGGTTTAGCGACATCAAGAAATACTTTTAGGCACCAGGGCGATCTCAATAAGTCCTGGGTTGAGTTACCAATCAAATCTGGGTCATAACCAGCCTTTGCAAGGATGGGAGCAACCTGGCCCCATGAAGGTAATGCAAGATCTACCCGATCGGCATTGAGACTGCTCAGCCGTATGTCATGGTGACATTCAAAGTCACGGCAACTCGCAATGATATGCACTCTTTGGTAATCGGAGAGGCTTTGGATGAGATCCAGGAGAACATTGAGACGATCCGACTGTCTGTCGACCAACTCAGAAAGAGCGTCGAGTTGATCGACGAGCACTACAACAGGTTTCTTTGCGGCAAGCTTCCTTACCGCATCCCGCGTATTCAAACTGAGATGCAGCCATTGGCGAAGATCTTCAGCGGTACGGACCTCCTTCCCTAGCCGATCAGACTTTATCGCCAACACAGAGAAACCATCCCTGATACATGCGGGACCTAGCCCCGCCAAGAGTGCCGACTTCCCTGAACCTGGCTTACCAAGAATCAGAGTAGTTGACGTCTTCATGGTCCGGACTCTTTCGAGGAGCGACTGGAACTCGGGCCTCTGGATTTCGTCACCAGTGGTGAGTGTTCGAGGCCATGACAAGAGTCCCTTGGAAGCCTCGTTGAACTCTTGCTCAAGATCTAAGGAATCTACCCCTCGACCAATCTCGAGCAACCTAATAGTTAGATCCGCGTGGAATCGCTGACGGAATTCTGGAGCACCCTTGAAAAAGGTTGCGAGAGCCTCGTGCTGTTCAAAAATAGTTGTCCTGAATCTTTTTAACGCCGCTTCCTGGGTAGGATCCGCTTCGAAGGCATCACCTTCTGCATTGTTAAAGTACAAGCTAACTCGCGGATGGCCAGCTCCTTGTTGATTGAGAACGATTGCACGACTCCATTCTTCTTCCATTCCCGTCATCCCTAGACCCGCATCTGTGCCTAAGACCCGCATCTGTGCCTAGTTTTCGCCAAAAGAGAAATACGAACCAATCGGGCTTCCCTCTTTCGGCCGCTAGGTTGATTAAAGACTGTGGACGACCAGCATCTGAAGGAATATCCTTAAAATCAAAGCAGTCTAGACTGACTCCAAGCTCTCGGCAGAGCGCCTTGATCGATTTATCAGATTGGCAAATTGTTCGAATGATCCGTCTTTGCGATTCAGAGTCGCTCGCAAAGGCGATGAAGATACGAAGGTGTTTCATGTGCGAGATTGAACGTGGAAATATTGGGACATTCTACTTATTGAAGGCCGGTCTGGCCGATCCTCACCACAGAAACCAAATGAACGAAAGCGCCGAACGACGGCGGGCAAGACGAAGATCGACTACTTGGCAACTGGATGGGTTGTAGACTCAATGGCAGCGAGAATCTTCCTTCGGCTATCGGCATCGAATTCGTGCCCCTAGAGTTGCATGAACAGCGCTCGGCGAATTTTGGCGGGCGATGCATGCGGATTCTGATCCAAAATACCAGCCCGCATCAACGCCTTCGCTGTATCGAACATTGAACAACCCATCTTGAGCCGCTCCTCGCCGGATCGTTCCATGATCATAGCCCGATAGCACTCCTCCATATCAGGAGATGTATCGTTCATACCTCCACCGTCCAAGATATTGCCCCTTCCAATTGCGAGGTTGCCGACTTGAGAACCTCAAGCTCGTCGCTCACTGGCAGACGTCACTCCCCTTCTCGCCATCGTTGCCACGAAGGATACGCCCTTCCCGGTAGAAAATCACGCCGGCTTTCTATGAGTCGTCGCTCGTAAGACATGACGCGAAATGAGCGAGGCCGGCCGAGCGGGGAGAACTTTGTGGGCTCCCCCCTGCGCGGTCGATCAAGCACTTCCTGATTCTCCACATTTCTCCAGGGGAGTGGCCCAGGCTGCCCTTCACTGCGCGCGTCGAACGAGCACATTCTGATCGTGCGCGTTCTGCGAGCAAAAGGGCACCTGGCCGCTCCCCGCCTTCCTCCAAGCTTGCTCGCTTGTTCTCTCTTCAGGGATGGGGCTGAGTGATCTTCCACTGCGCGCAACTTTCTTACCCACCCACCCACTGGCACGCCGAGATGTGCCATATCCCGAGCGAGGGCCTTCGGAGGCCGCGCGTTGCGCGAGCACAGAAGATCATCAGACTCCATCCCCTCCTCTGTTCTGCGAGCAAGAAGGGCACCTGGTTACTCTTCACCATCTCCTCCAAGCTTGTTACTTTACCTCTCTGGGAATGGCACTCGTAGTGGTCCAACTGCGCACGTCGAGCGAGCACATTCCGATCGTGCGCGCTCCGGGAGCACGGGACCACGCGAGTGTCATTCGACTCCGAGTCTTATTATCTCTTTAGGGGAGTGGCCGAGGTTGCCCTTGACTGCGCGCATCGAGCGACCACCGTTTTATCGTGGGGGCTCTGCGAGCAAGAAGGGCACCTGGCCGCTCCCCGTCTCCCCTCTTGAATCTTCGTCCTAGCACGGACTATCCTTCCGGCATGGAATTGCCGGATCTGAAGGACGATCCCTACCTGAAAGTGTTGCGACCGCTCGTCGAGGCGTACCTAGCCTTCTGGCGCATCGACATCCGCCATATCAAATCGTTGCGGCTGACGCCCTCACAGTTCGATGTCATTGCGACGCTAGGAGATACAGAGGGCATGACCTGCTCAGCACTCTCGGCCCAGACGCTCGTCACCAAGGGCACGCTCACCGGCGTCCTCGATCGCCTTGTCTCCAAAGGCCTGATCCGGAGGGATGCCATGGAACGAGATCGCCGTTGCACCAAGATCTCGTTAACCGCGAAAGGCGATGCGCTGTTTCGTAAAACCTTTGCAGCCCACATGGCCTTTCTTCGTCCATTCTTTGAACGGGCCTTGAGCCCCGAAGAAGTGAACCAGACTCGCACGCTGCTCTTGCGCCTGCGTGATAGCTTCCGCCAAGAAGGGTAAGGCGATCCTACGTATGCACATCACCATCCTCGGCTCGGGCACAAACGTACACCCCACACGAGCAGCCTCGGGCTATCTCGTTCGTACCGACCATACGATGCTGTTGGACTTTGGCCCGCGCACATTGACCAATCTTTTAAAGACCGGCGTGAACCGGCATCGAATTACCCACATTCTCTTTTCTCATTACCACGCCGATCACTTTTCCGATTTCATCACCTATTTCTTTGACGCGATGATCTTCACCAAATATGAAGGAGGCACCAGGCCACCGCTGACCGTCATTGGCCCTCGAGGGACCAAGAAGTTCTTCCGAACTCTGTTTACCACCCTGCCCGGTTTCACACAGGCACCGTTCGTGGTTCATTTCAAAGAAGTGGCTGATCGGGCGTTTATGATCGGAAAGACGACGGTGATTCCCCGAACGGTGACCCACACCGAGAACCTCCATTGCCTGGGCTATCGAATCGAATATGGAGGAAAGGCACTGGCCTATTCCGGCGATTCACAATACTGCGACAACCTCGTGCGCCTGTGTGGAGACGCCGACCTCGCGGTGCTGGACTGTTCCTTTCCGGCAAGCCGGCCGAACCCGGTCCATCTGCATGCCGGTCAATGTGGGCAGGTGGCCAAAGAGGCCGGAGTCGGCCAACTCGTTTTATCGCACTTTTATCCGATTACCGACCGATACAATGTGCGGGAACAGGCAGGGGAAGCGTTCGGGGGAACGATTGTGGTAGCGCGGGACTTAATGGCAATTAAACTATAGATGGATGCTGAAAAAACCCGCCAGCGGCGTTCTCGCATCGTTCAGATCCTCAACGTAGCCCACTCGGAGAACAAGCTGTCTTGGCAGCTTGGGGTGGGTGGGTGAAAAGAGCTACGCCTCCGGTCTTCACTCGCTGCGGCCTTGCTGAACGGACTTTTTGAGCATCCATCGAGGTTATGCTCTGTTGAACTAGAAGCACCGGAGAACGAAATACGATCCGCGTCTAATGCGCTACAAACCGCCTTCGCGATTATCGCATCCTAGGATCTCGATAAATTTAGTCAGGCGGGCGTTCTTGATGGGATCGTCGAGTTTGGCATAGATGGCCAAGAGGTTCTTGATCATGCGGGAGAGAATCGCCCGCACCGGACTCTGCTGTAAGTACTTCTCGTCGATTCCATAGCCGGCTTCCGTCAGAAACCGTTGGCAATTTTTCTCGGTCAGTAACGCCCCCCCGTTGAAACAATCGACGAAGATCTTGTAGCGATCCGATTCGTATTTCACTAAGAAATGGCCCGGCATCCCGATCCCATGAACCGGAAGACCCAGCCGCTTTCCGACAAGAAGGTACACCGTCGAGAGGCTGATCGGAATACCTGTTCGTCGATCGATCACACAGTTGAGGTAACTATTCTCCAGCTCATAATAGTTCTTCGTGTTGCCTTTGAAACCCTGCTCTGTAAAGAGATAACGATTCAACGTTTTGATCGTTTCTTCTCCCGATGCGCGAGGACCGATTCGATCCTGTACTTCCTGCGCCATTTCATCGAGTTGTCGCGCATACGACGTGACCATCAGGGAGGGATAGGCATACCGGGCGACCAGAAAGGCCCCACATTCGAGATCCATCCGACCATCCGGCAGCGCCGCCAGCTGCGTGAGTTCATCTTCGAGATGTCCACCACGGATTTCTTCGAGCACCGAGACAAGGCGATCGGCCATTTCCGGCTGTTCGATTTCCGCTTCCTGAAGCAAGGGAACCGCAGTGGGGCCGATGTCGATGAGTTTCCCACTGATGGTCCGGACGATCTTCTCGTCCTCATCGGCTAACAGCCGGATCAACGCCCTGATTTGGCTTTCGTTTGTCAGCATAGTGGAACTCCTCGAATGCCCGCCCATCAGCCCATGGCCCGACGGAACACCTTGGCGCTCCCGTAGAGACACAACGCATCGAAAATCACCATGACGATCACCACCATTCCAACATGCGGAAGCGCCTCAGTCCAGCCGGAAAGGATTAATGGCCTCACCGCGTCAATCGCCCAGGTCATCGGATTGAAGCGCGCCAGAAATCCCATCCAAGCAGGCATCCCCGTCAAGGGAACCAAGGCCGAGCTTAAAAATATCATCGGGAGCGAGAGGAAGCCCAGGACCGAAAAGAAATCGCCGTGACTTTTCACGGAAAAGGCCATCGCCATAGAAATCGCAGTGAGACCGACGCCGAAGAGCATCC
>JBBRRN010000132.1:0-8757 GCA_038200685.1 Nitrospirales bacterium | reverse complement strand
GCGACCTGCGCCTTGAACGCCGCCCCATGATTGCGTCTCGTTCTCTTCATTGCCTCGCTCCTCTGGTTTGCCACCACCTGGTGGTGTTGGTGAAGCAAGGCTACCACTTAGCACACTGTCCAAATTTCCGGAGCCCCCTCTTTCCTTGCTTGAAACATATACAGATTCATAGTATGAGCCTCTCTTCCCTGAGTCAATCTGACTGCCTAAAAAACAGAACGCCAGCATCAAATTCCGCACTGGTGGCAATTGAGTACCTTACCATTTTATCCGATCATAACTTCCTAGACAGGGTGCGAAAGGGAAGTTTTCAGTTTGAGGTTTCGATTTATAGCTGGACCTTGCGAAAGAACACGTTCCTCGAAGGCCTTAGCAATTACAGCATGATGACATTCGGAAACGCTAAAGAATTAAGCACTTTCGAATTCCCTGAAAATTCTAAATTCATGGTGCTCGTTACAGATCATCAAGTGGTACAGACTCCATGGACACCGCTCAGAGTTCGGCTCACCAACGCTGCAACCTTCGTGGAGTTTGGAATGCTCCTGGCAGTGACGTATTTCTTGGTATTCCTCCAGGAGGCCACAAACACTGGGAGTTCTCATAAGCAAGGAACGCTCTTTACTGCGGTGAGCAGAACTCAATTCAGTCGTATTGTATTTATTTTATTTCTGATTATCCCTCCTACCATAGTCGGACTGCTTCTGAGGATGTCATATCGGATTAACAATGAGACAGAGTTCGTCGCTTCAAGCAACACCGTCCTCGACGCAATATTGTTTGTCGGAGTCCTAATTATGTCGGCATTGATATCGAGGACTGCCTATATCGATTGGAAACGAATCACTTCTCACGCTAATTAAATGGTAAGGTCCAGCAGGAGAGCATGGAAGTAATCGCCACAGTCTCACCAGACCGTCCTGCCAAGCAAGGCTGAACTCCAAGCCTTTCTGAATTCCAAATTTTGGAATCTCTTTTCTAATAACAAGCCTTGCCACCAGCCGTTGCGATTTCGAGCCGCCCATCCTAGAATACGCCTCCCCTGCGAGGCCTCTATGGCATTCTCGATTCGCCACCACGACCGTCGCTTCACTATGCACTGCTTCCAGTGTGCAGATCACTAGCCCCATGGACAAGGTAGCACAAGCATATTGGGCATCGATGACGCACGAGGAGAAACTGTTTTTCGTTGCAACGAACGGAAATGCTGCCTCCTTCGCATATAACCGACTAACCCTTCATCGGACGGCGGCAGGTCGACAAATGGCGCGGATTAGAGAGGCAATAGCGACATCGAGGTCTCCAGAGCCGGAGCCCGGCTCAGGTGCAACACAGGAGGAGATGAGAGCCTATATGCGTGAGGGAATAGTATGGGTGCAGACGGTTCTTTCCGAGGTTCATTTTTACTTTGTTTCTTGGTCGGGATGTCGAAACATGCTCCAGATACTGGTGGGGCAGCCAGAATTATTGGAGGCGAAGAAGATATTTGACGGATACCGAGCGCAATTCGACCACTACGTCGCTGGCCGTAATACCTTTGAGCACTTCCACGATCGGCTGCCAGGGCAACCGGAGGAAGGTCGGGTTAGAGAAATTCAACCCGATCCAAAGGCAGGCCCGCACCGTATCTATTCAGGTTTATCGGAAGGCATGTACGTTCACTCCGATATGAGCTGGGATATTTCTCCACGCAGTCTGGACCTGCTTGAGCAATCCATCGCTCACGTGCTCTCAGTTGCCCATGCAAAGATTGACGAAGAGTTTAGCCGTCAATTCCTGTCGGTCTAACCCCGATCGAGAGCGGACGCGCGCTATCGTGATGATCTGAAGTGGCGGAAACGGAAATCGCGTCAACAGGCTCACTGCTTCGCGTTGACGCGCTTGGCTTCAGGCTTCATCGAGACGCTAATCATGGGGGTGATTTGCCCTCACGGTCGTTTTTCTGTGCCTGAGCTATGGCGCAATAATGAAAAGGCTCTTCACGATTGGTTACTGATGGAGGGTGCGGTAATGGCTTGGCGCGATGATCCGAGCAATCAATCCTTCAGATTTACTATATCCTCTTGTCGCCCTTTGGGAGTGGTCTCCGATGACCCGTCAGGTCGACGACTCTGAGGAGCTGCTGATCTCTCGCGATTAGGATGCTCGGAAGCCAGGCGTCCTCTTAGTTGCTCATCCTCCTTTCTAACCAGTCGCTGCCAATACGCATTCAACACCAATAGCCCGAGGATAACGACCCCACCTGCAATGGACAATATGATATTTCCCAACCAATCCTTCATCAGCGCAGCTCCTTGGTGAATGAGTTTTTCAACATGCTACCTTCCAGACGACACTTCAAATGGTATGAACGTAAACTCATACGCCATGGCTTTCAAGCACGAAGTCCGCAAAGGCCGCCGTGGGAGTGGCGGAAGAGGAATTCGCATGAGACAGGCTTATTACTTGGCGTTGGCGCGCTGGGCTTCAGCCGACTTCGCTCTCAACGACACGCGAATCGTGGGGGCAAAATAAAGCAAGTTGTGGGTGCCCTCCACCAAAATCATTTAATACCTAAGTATAATATTTCGAAGTGACGCCACTTACACGAAAAATGTGAACGACTGGTCAGCTAGTGAGGGACTTCCGGTTTTTGCAGCATCTTTTCATGGCCCGCCGCCAACTCTTCCTTGCTGAGGAAACCATCCCTATCCGTATCCATCTTGTCGAACATCTTCTTCGAGCCGGCAGCATGTTCCTCAGCGGTCAGGAGTCCGTCTCCGTTTGTATCGACGACCTTGATCTTTTCAGCCGAAGACCGGTCCGTTTTCACGGCCTTGTGCCCCGCTACTTTCTCGTGGGCCGCGTCCATTTCGCCGGATGTCACGGCGCCGTCTTTGTTCACATCCATCATGTCGAACATCTTCTTCGCACCGGCGGCATGCTCATCCGGCGACAACTTGCCGTCCGCATTGGCATCCATCGCATTGAAAAGGGCGTAGGCCTTATTTTCCTTCGGCTGCTCTGCAGGGAAGACACAGGGTGACGCGACGAACCCGTACAAAAACATCAGACTACAGGTACACGTATATTGGGAATATCTCATATTCATCCCTCTTTGGAATTCGCGTTGCACCGGCACTTTGGCATGCAGTGTTTGGTCCAGGACAATTATGAAAACTTGATACGGCTCGCAATAGCCAGTTTCTAGTCAATGGATACCGCGGAACCGATTGCCGGGTGTTTGAATAGATCACATGCGTTGCCGCCGCGCAGGAAGACTTCCATCCACCGTATGTTGCCACCATGCTGCATCGGCCAGCCGCTGCTTCCCGGCGCAAAAGCCAATTAGCCGTGACGAACGGCAAAGGCCCCATCACTCACCGTCGCCTCATTCTCGTGATCGTTGACACGCACACGGATGCGCTTTCCCGGGCGGACCTTCTTGGCATCATACGCGATGGTGGTCTTGAGATTTCCATAGCCATCAATGTAGGCGATCACCGAGGAAGGGGGTGGCGGCAGTACATGAGCGTCGATCTCGTCGCCCAACGCCGCAGGGAGTTCCAGCGCGACGGCGGCTGCTGCCTGCGGAAAGACGTCCCGCGAACGGAACTGGCTGCCTTCCGCCGGGGATGCTGCCCACCGAAATTTCTCCGCGACATCTTTGATGAAGGAGAGAGCATAGCCAGAATTGACGCCGATCACACGAACCCCCGTAGGAAGCCGTGCATAAGCCAAGCGTTCTCCCGCATTCCCCGGTCGGGCCGCTTGGTCGTCCTCGCGCGGGGCAACGTTGTGATAGATCAGGGTACCAGGCGGCGCAGCATTGAGACCCAGTTGAGCGATACAAAAACCGGCGGCCAGCGTGGAAAATGGGGGGACGGGCACGGGTATAGGTTCGGCATCCGGCAGAGGTGGAGCTTGATGCGCTGCACCACTTCACCAAAGGCCAGATCACCCGTTCCATAATCGGCGATAATATGTACCAACACGATTCACCTTTTCCGCAGGCTTCGGCAAGCAAGTCCGATGCTATCACACCGACGTCGGTGTTGACTGCGGGTGGATTGCATATTCGCAAGTTTTCTCAATTCTGAAATGTCCAAAAACCTTCCTGACCTGGACTATGAATCCAAGAAAATTCATATAGTCCCTGGCACGATTTGGTGGTTCAGAAACAACAGTTTTTGACCCTGCCGGTTGAAGCCTCTCCTCTCTGAGTTTCGACGGGATAGGGAATGGCGAGACCTGGGGACACACGCCCCACTATTCCCAAGACGAGTGTTGCACGTGGCTACAGATTGGAGCCAGTTGCATCGGGTATATCGATCGTGATTTCAGGACTTGAACGAGCACCCACATCCCGGCTGGGTCCTGCATGAACCGCGTGGACGCATGGCTCATCTTCTCGCAACTGACGAAGACGATGCGATCACTTCTTTTTGGCCGGGGGATAGAGAGCGAACTTCGCGCGCGAATCCTCAGGACTCCCAGCAATTGGTTACGGCTCTGGTCTCCCTATTTCGGCCGTTCCCACATCTTTCCGAACTGCTGGACGAAGCGCTGTTCAACGGAGCGACCTCGTCTCAAGTAATCAGCGGCCGATCATCTTCATTCATGCCTCCGACATGGCGACCGTCTCGCGATTCGAATTCAACCAACGACAGTTCGACTTGATTTTTTCCGACCTCAGCAAACTGCCGCTGTCAATTGCAACCGCCTCATCGACGGCACTCCCGATATGGTTCGTCATCGCCATCCACCGATGAGCGTCTTTAGGTTGTCCCAGGTCCACTTGTAGACGGTGTCTGATGACATCGCTGATGCTGGCTTTGTGCAATTCCTGTCTGGGTAAGCCTCCAAGAGAAAGTAGGGCGTGTTTTTCTCCTGAGCAATCGTCAATTCTGCAGCCATGCCTTTCGCTAGAAATGCCTCCACGCCACACAGGACAATTACCACGTCGATGTTGGCCATTCGGCTCCTGAATTTGTCTCCCCAGTCGCCTGTTAAAGGCTCCCTCGCTGAAGCATCGGCAATTTCGAATGGACTGTCAGGCAATCTTGATTGTTCGGCGAGCAAGAACCTTTTGTCTTCGTCATGTTCGAAGTCGTAACTGATGAAGGCCCTACTCTTTCTGGTCATGTGTCGACTCCTTTGGAAGTTTGCCCGGCTCACCCTTACGTCGGCTTCCGCGTGTCCAGGCAAGGCGTTGAGGATAACACCGGAGAGACGGTCCTATTTCCCCACTTTGGCACTTTCGCCTTCGATATTCTACCAGAACTTAGCCGAGGTCGACAGTGGCGTCAAGCGAGCCCTCTAGCATCAATCGTGGGTCAATTGCGCTCCATCCTCTCTGGTTACCACGACAGAAAACGACTTCCCATCATTGCTGAGGGTACTTACGGCTTCTATAAGTTTCTTCGTGGTATCGTCTTCGGGACACACCCGCACTCGAATCACTTCACCAGATTTGGTAGGGACACAAGTCGGTGATTCCATTTCGTCCATTGGAAGTTCCTCCAGGTTGGATGGTGAGACACAGTTGCCAGGAGCGGCGTTACAGCCGAAGTCATGACTCCGACCATAACATCAGGGTTACCCGCACGGTACCCAATGCGAGGGCCACCGCAAAGATGAGCCGCAGAAACCATGAGGTCTCTGGTCTATAATCAGGCATCCGGCGGTGGGAGCTAATCATGGACGCTCCATGTGCTCGATTGGTGTAAACACAAGCCTACAGGCACCTCTACCCCCCATGGAGAATTGTGGAAGCTAGGAAACCCCTATGTTTGAGGTTGATAGCAATCGCGCTCCGGGTCATTGCGTCTCCTGGTCACCTAGCAGTCTTGGTCATGCTGGGGCCTCCTCTCGCGATCATCGGTGGACATTGGGATTAATGGTGATCTCTGGGATCGCTGTGGTCAGGGGACTGAAGAAAAAATCCACAACGTGTGATTCTGATCGTCCACGTTCGCCACAACACGATCACCGTTCTTGATTTGTCCCATTATCTTGGTGGCGTTATCTGTTGCCACCCCTACCTCCTTCCCGTTTTTTTGCTTGACGACATAGTGACCATCTTCCATGCGTAACACGTCGCCCTGGATGACATGGTTTGGCTCGGCAACATGAACTCGTATGCATAAGTTTAGCGTTGAGGCTGAAAGCAGGTCGACTGGGCAATTCCCGAGCAGGGACGCGGAGCTAGGCAGGGGGATTCCGAAGGGGCGCTTGGATGTCTTCATATCCCTGGAGCCACCCATGCACCATGCACCATTTGTCAGTTTTGGATTTGAATCCAAGCAAGTCCGGTCTATTTTTTGGCAACCATGAAAAATGAAATTTCATCATATCGGTGATCTTATAAGAGTCGCATTCTTAAGACCACGTCAGCAATTGATCGATGATTAAGGGTTCCGCGCTCTTGATGGTAAGTGCCATGATAAAATACCTCACGGGTATGGAAGGAGAGTTCCTTCTAAACAGTAGCGACATTCATGCGGGACAGTGTACTGCCGGTAGCCAAGATGGGCTGGTGTAGGTTCGCTGCTAAGGTGCCAAAGCGTGGGCAACCGCGTAGCCGCAGGCAAGGCAGCGATAGTTGCCCGTCACATAGCCATCCTCACTGCGCTCCAAATCGATTTTGAGGTGCTCACAGAATAGGGAACCCAGCTGGTTCCATGTCGCTTGGAGATACGCCGCCTGCACTTTTGTCATATCTGTCCCCCGTGGCCTTGTTCGAATGTGCGGCCTAGCTGGGCCAGATGTGTTTCCACTCCTGATTCAGACACTGCCACATCAGCATGAAGGGGTCGGTGATGGTGGAGTCGCGGCAGAGAAACTGGCGCTCTTCTCGTCTGTCTCATGGCTCTGACATTGGGGGCACCTGGGGCCTTGCATGATCTTCATCATGGCCTCTCTACACCAATATAGCGACTCTTTACTGTGTCGCATGTCTCGGCCCCCTATGTAGGGCTATCTGAAATTCGTAAACCGCAGGTTAGGATTCTAAGCAGCCAGGGCAACTCCTTCAATCTTAAAGGAAAGCGCGTTTACCAACGATGGGTGCAACGGGGTGCCTCCACCAAAGTTATTTTAAATACCTAGGTATGTTATAATCCTCCCTCAGTTAATGACTAGGCTTGGCAAACCACTTCCACTCCAGTTGAAGTCACCAGATCTCTTGCGTGAAGGAAACCTGGCTATACTCGGGGTCCCTCGGCCTTCTTGAATTCATTCATCGCATCCTTGCGATTCGCGCCTCGTATGACTCCATCTCGATTACCTTGGTAGCAAGACCAGCTAACTGCTGACCCTCTCAAGAGATTTAGAGCCGCAGCGAGCTACCAAGCCGCAGGTCACTGAATCGCGTGAATCTGTCCATCTCGATAAACGGGGCGTACTGGTTCTTTTCCCTGTGGCCGGACGCTTAAGATCGATCAGCGTTCGCCGGATTTGCCCTTCCGTCGGTCGGCGTACTCACGAAATTGCGACGACTTTACCAGGCCGCGGGTAAGTTGCTGAATGGTATCGATCAAAGATTCTCGGAACACGGTTTCGACGGCAAAATCCCTGCTTAGGCTGTCGGTCGTGAGGGTGTCTTTGCTGTGCACCTTGGACTTGAACGTCGCGGTGAGGAGCGGTTGTCCCTCGCGGCCTGTGGCGGTCCCACTGAGCTCCGCATGTCCTTCATAGGTATCCGAGGGTCTAAACAAAACATACAAGGGCCCGGTGGCATACAAGGTCCTTCGGAGTGCACAATGTCCCTCCGCCTGCAGTTGCGGGATGGCGATTTCAATGAGCACATCATGGTCTGTTGCTTGGCTTTTGTCATCGACCACTTCGACCGACTCAAAAACCTGCGACAACGCTTGCGTCAGGCCTGTTTCCAGTTCCGCTCCGATGGGTACATCATAGGTTCCGGCACAGGACACCTCTTGCCTAGACGTGGCGTTCTTGATGGCATCTGGCATGACCAGCGCGGCTGTCAGCGGGGTCTTTCTGATCTTCAGGGTATCCACGGTGGTGTGCAAGGGCAACGAAGTGGGAGCGCAGGATGAGAGCGCGAAACCCAGGACTCCAAACGCCACGATCCATATGGTCCCGGTCATAGTCCAGCCCTCCCTTGGGGCGTCTTGTATGTTAATCTTGTCAGCATGTCAATAATTTCTTCATCATGTACCGCTTCCGTGCCATGCTCCCTCCGTTAGCCGGTTGGAATCCTCACTCCAAATTCGACTCGGTTCATAGAGGGCAGGTCCAATCATTGCGGCCGGTATCTCATATTCTTTTGAAGCCGGAAGAACTCCCGTCTCACACAAAGAGGCATAGCGACATGATCATATCTCTAAAGAGTTTTTTTGCGACTCCTCTGCACTAAAATTTCCATCTGCTACCATGCCGCTACCAGAACAGGACAAATCACCACCATCTGACCCCATTTCAGAAGCATCCTGGTTTGCGGTTTCTTGTGGGGTTAGGTTGTCGTTGTGTGGATCAGGTGAAATTCGTAAACCGCAGGAAGATTTCTAAGCTACCAGAGCAACTCCTTGAATTTCAAAGTGGAGGAGGGAGCCCAACGACGGTTGGATTGCTTGCCCTCTACCAACCCTCGCTAAAGCTTCGGCTGGCAGGCTGACCTTCCCCCAATTCCGTGGACACCTGGTTAAGCCACTGCCGTCCTCGCTTCGTACTCGGCCGGGGAGTGATAGCCGAGCGTGGAGTGACGCCGCCTCCGATTGTAGAACACCTCAATGTACTCGAAGATATCCTGTG
>JBBRRN010000131.1:0-8778 GCA_038200685.1 Nitrospirales bacterium | reverse complement strand
GCACCTAACCCAACAAGGAGGAGAAGGAAGGAGGTGACGAGGGGGAAGTAAGGGATCTGTGATCCGACCAAGAGTCCGGCAATGAAGGCAACGGTGAGGGACGGCAGCATAAGCCTCCCTCAATGGAGGGTGACACCTTAACCCAGATGAACCTTGATCACGTCTACAAGATGATTGGCTACCTCACGAATCTGATCATCGCGCTCACCCTCGACCATCACTCGTAAGAGCGGTTCCGTTCCCGAATATCGCACCAATACGCGCCCACTGCCGTTCAGACGCTGTTCACTTTCATGGATCGCACGTTGGAGTTCTGGGATCGTGTCGAGAATCGGTTTCTGTGTGACCTTCACATTGAGTAATACTTGTGGCACCGCCGTCATGGATTTGGCCAGCTCAGACATGGGCTGCCCAGTGCGTTTCATGAGGGACAAGACTTGCAACGCCGAAATCAACCCATCACCGGTCGTATTATGGTCTAGGAAAATGAAATGGCCTGACTGCTCTCCCCCGAAGTTGTAGCCCTCAGCCGACATTCGTTCGAGCACATACCTATCACCGACGGCAGTCCGCACGAGGACAATACCCGCTTTCGTCATGGCCAACTCCAATCCGAAGTTGCTCATGACAGTTCCCACAACCGTCTGTTTCTCGAGCCTCCCTTGACGATGTAGGTCAAGCGCCAACATCGCCATAATATGATCACCGTCTACAATGCGTCCCTGTTCGCAGACGAAGATGGCGCGATCAGCATCTCCATCCAAGGCCAATCCGAGATGAGCTCCCTGCTCACGGACCGCCTGCTGCAGTAATTGGGGATGAACCGCCCCACAGCCTGCATTGATGTTCATTCCATCCGGCTTATTGCCGATCACTTCAACCTTCGCTCCAAGTTCGCGCAATACCGTTGGGGCAACCTTGTAGGCCGCGCCATTGGCACAATCGACAACCACTTTGATCCCCTGGAAGTCCAACTCTCTGGGAAGAGACCGTTTGACAAACTCGATGTACCGCCCCTCGGCATCGTCGATACGATAGGCTTTCCCAATGGCATCCGCGGTCGGCCTTAGATGAGCGATCTCATTTGAGACGATGAGCCCTTCAATGCGAAGCTCCATTTCATCAGGCAATTTAAACCCATCATTGGAAAAAAACTTAATGCCGTTATCTTGATAGGGATTGTGCGAGGCAGAGATCATCACCCCTGCATCGGCGCGAAGACTCCTTGTCAAAAATGCGATGGCCGGCGTCGGCATCGGACCGACCAGCAACACATCAACACCCATCGAGCAAACCCCGGAAGTTAACGCTGACTCCAGCATGTAGCCGGAGATCCGGGTGTCCTTGCCGATGACGATTTGATGGCGCCCGGATCGGCGCATAAACAAATGTGCTGCGGCTCGCCCCAGCTGCATCGCCATTTCGCTGGTCATTGGATCAAGGTTCGCGACCCCTCGAACCCCGTCGGTGCCGAACAGTTTACGCATGTTGTGCTTTCATGGAAATGGCCGGCTGCCGACTAATCGCCGCTGCGACCTGCACCACATCCCTCATCGCTCTCACGTCGTGGACGCGGAGGATTCCAGCCCCTCGATCCACTGCGATCGCTACTGCCGCCGCTGTACACCATTGCCGCTCCTGAACCGGGCGGCCCACGAGTTGGCCAAGAAATGCCTTCTGTGAGACACCGACCATCAAGGGACATTCAAACTGCTCAAACCGGCATAACTGAGCGAGCAGCGTAAGATTATGTTCCAGCAGCTTACCAAATCCAATACCCGGATCAAGAATGATTTGTCTTCGTACAATGCCATGTGCCATTGCAAAACGGATTCGTTCCTCGAAAAACTCCGAGACCTCTGCAGATACATTGTCATAACATGGATCCAGCTGCATCGTACGCGGCGTACCATACATATGCATCAAAACGATTCCAGCTCCCGTTCCGGCGATCACATTCACCATTGTGGAGTCGCCACGCAACGCAGTGACGTCGTTCACAATAACCGCTCCGGAGTCAAGTGCCGCGCGTGCAACAGTGGCCTTTGAGGTATCGATTGAGATTGGGACAGAAACAGACTTTGCTACCGCGGTTACAACGGGAATCGCGCGACGACATTCTTCTGCCTCGGTTACGACATCGGCGCCAGGGCGCGTCGACTCTGCACCGATATCCAACAGATCGGCCCCTTCTTCTACTAATCGAATGGCATGTGCTACAGCAGCTGCTGTATCCAAATAGTGGCCGCCATCGAAGAATGAATCAGGCGTCACATTCACCACACCCATAATCAATGGTCGGCCAGAAAACTCGATCAGCCGATCTTTTGCCTGTCGTGTCAATATCATAAGCTCTCACTAGACTGCATATTAGAGGCCGTTATGTAACCTTACACCTCCACCTACCGTGGATGATGGCTCAACACATCACGTGCAAGAAGGACTCCCTTCTCCACTATTATCTTTTAGATATACCGTCCCGTGACGCCAATGCCCTGAAATGGCGTCACAGGATCAGCGATACAGAAGTTAGGCAGGAACTGGTTGGGATGGAGACTGCATCAGAATGTGATCAATATCGGACCCATCGAGTACTTCTTTTTCTAAGAGTGCTTCTGCCAAACGCTTCAGACTGGCCATATTATCCGTGAGCAATCGCTTCGCCCGCTCATAGTTTTCTGTCACAAGCCGCGTGACTTCCTGATCGATCTCCATTGCTATGTGATCGCTGAAGTCGCGCTGGCTGCCCATCTCCCGCCCAAGGAAAACCTGTTCGTTTTGTTTGCCAAACGTCAGTGGCCCCATCTTTTCGCTCATGCCCCATTCGCAGACCATCTTTCTCGCAAGATCCGTCGCGCGCTCTATGTCGTTTCCCGCTCCGGTCGTCATCTCGTTCAGGACCAACTCTTCCGCCACACGTCCTCCCATGAGGATGGCAAGCTGGTTGAGTAAATAACTCTTTGAGTAACCGTGCCGGTCATCGGTGGGGAGCTGCATCGTGACGCCCAAGGCGCGGCCCCGAGGAATAATGGTTACCTTGTGTACGGGGTCTGTTCCAGGAAGCAGCTTGGCGATCAGCGTATGCCCGGCTTCATGATAAGCCGTCGTCTTTTTCTCCTCGTCGCTCAAGAACATACTCTTTCGCTCTGCCCCCATCAACACCTTATCTTTAGCCATCTCAAAGTCGATGACTTCTACTTCTTTCTTGTTGAGTCTTGCAGCCCAAAGTGCCGCTTCGTTAACCAAGTTTTCAAGATCGGCCCCTGAGAATCCCGGTGTGCCGCGCGCGATTTTCTCCAACTCCACATTCGCTGCAATCGGAACTTTCTTTGTATGCACCTGAAGAACCTCAACACGACCCCGCATGTCCGGTCGATTCACCACGACTTGCCGATCAAACCGCCCCGGCCTGAGCAAGGCAGGGTCGAGAACATCAGGCCGGTTAGTCGCAGCAACCAAGATCACACCTTCTGTCGTATCAAACCCATCCATCTCGACGAGCAATTGATTGAGCGTCTGTTCACGCTCATCATGACCTCCACCCAACCCTGCTCCACGAAGTCGGCCAACGGCATCAATTTCATCGATAAAAATAATACAGGGTGCATGTTTCTTTCCCTGCTCGAAAAGGTCACGAACACGAGACGCTCCAACTCCCACAAACATTTCAACGAAGTCCGATCCACTAATACTGAAAAACGGCACATTGGCTTCGCCGGCAATGGCCTTAGCCAGCAACGTTTTCCCTGTACCGGGAGGGCCGACTATCAAGACACCTTTAGGAATGCGGCCACCCAGTTTTTGAAACTTGCGAGGATCCTTGAGAAACTCGATGATCTCGAGTACTTCGTTCTTAGCTTCTTCAACACCAGCCACGTCGGCGAACAATACCTTTTTACGCTCCTCCGTCAGCAAACGAGCTTTGCTCTTGCCGAACGACATGGCCTTGTTGCCCCCCATCTGCATCTGCCGCATCAAGAAGAACCACAACCCCAGAAATAGGACAAACGGTCCCCACGTCACAAGGAATGTAATGTACCATGGGCTTTCGTCCGGTGGTTTTGCCTCGATCTGCACACCCTTGTCCCGTAAGACCTGCACCAATTCTGGATACTCTACCGAGTAGGTTCGTATATGAGTCTTATCTTTCAGGATGGCGCTGATATGGCTGGATTTGATGATGACTCTCTCGACTTCTCCCTTGTCGAGCTTGGTCATGAACTCACTAAAAATCACATCCTCTTCTGGTTCATGATGCGGCACGCTGAATAGGTTGAACAGCAAAATCATGAAGAGGCCGACGACAACCCAGAAAAGTATATTCTTTGTCCTGGAATTCATCCCGATCTCCTTGTGGACGGCACGCTTATGGTCAGAGCAACCATTAACATGCGTGATGTTACCACACGCACCTTCATACTGACAACCGTGTGATCAAAGCCTTACTCTTGATCTCCTTCCATATCCAAGACAGCCAGATAGGGAAGGTTTCGGTATTTCTGCTGATAGTCGAGCCCGTATCCCACCACATATTTATCGGGAATCTTGAAGCCCACATAATCGATGGTGACATTGATCACTCGACGTTCTGGCTTGCTCAGCAAGGTGCAAACTTTAATCGACCGCGGTTTTTTTTTCGCCAACGTCTTGACCAAGTATTGGGCCGTGAGCCCGGAGTCGACGATGTCCTCCACCAGCAACACGTCTTTCCCTTTGATGTCCTCGGTCAGCTCGGTCACCATTTTAACCGTTTTCACCTTGCCGGATGATTTTGTCTGAGACCCTTCACTCGTCACCATAAGAAAATCTACCCGAATGGGGATTCTGATTGCGCGAGCCAAATCGGCATAGAACGCATAGGCTCCCTTCAATACTCCCACCAAAACACAATCCATTCCAGCATAATCGGTTGTGATCTGCTTGCCCAACTCACGAATCCGAGCGCGCATTTGTTCTTGCGTCACGATCGGTCGACCGAAGATCCGTTCCATACGTCCTTACTCTCTCTCCCAGTTGTGCACCGAGACAACCAAACACCGTGTCGTCCCGCTACGAACGACAAAGCGCTCGTCCTGCCGCATTCCCACCACCCAGAGGATCCCCTCTGGCGCCACTAATAGTGGAACCTTTCCCCGTCCATGACGAGCCACTTTCTGATCAGTAAAGAAGTCTTGCAACTTCTTGCTCTTCCCTTTCATCCCATAAGGAAAGAGCCGATCGCCGGCCTGCCATGTACGAATGACCAAGGGCTCAGAAAACCGGTCGGTATCAAACACTGCCAGCTCTTGTGAAGGAGGCCTCCCTAGCTCATCGACAGCACGACGAGTCATACGTTGTACATGAATTTGCTGATTCGTTCCAGACCATGAGACCATTGAAGGCGCCGAGACTGCAAGCACCTCTCTCTTATTTTGGTCCAAATCAATCGGATTGCTGCGATCTCTCCCTGTATCGGGGCTAAATCGCACCACTCCCTGATCCAGCGTCACCACGACCTGCTTCAATGCCAACCGAGCCCCACTCCCCTCCTTGAGAAAGAGACGCCGAACTGATTCCACGACCGAAAGGCTGCTCGCGCGCCCCTCTTCGTCGTAGTTCCGTAAGATGGAACGAGCAAGACGCCGCTGAAGCGCAACCGGCAACTCGATGAAGGCTCGCCGATCGACTCGTTGCACACTATTAGAATTCCGACTGACGAGTGCACTCACTAAGGTCCGTGTTACTTGCTCCAGGTAATGCTCGTCCTCTCGTAGCAAGTCCACCTGCCGCTGTAGCACTCGAACGGCAGCCGGCGCCAACTGTGTGAGAACAGGGAACAGTTCCTTCCTAATCCGATTGCGATGATAGAGCGGCTTCTCATTACTCGAATCCCGGCGATAGGTCAGCCCTTCTTGATCCAGATATGTCACCACCGCTTCGCGGGTGGCCGCGAGAATAGGACGAATAATCCCGCCTTCACGCGCGTACGGCATTCCCGCTAACCCAGTCATGCCGGCCCCTCGCAACAGCCACATGAACATCGTTTCTGCCTGGTCATTGGCAGTATGACCGACCGCGATGCGGTCAGCCCCTACTTCGCCAGCCAATTGCTTCATGAAGTCATAGCGCACGTCACGCGCCGTAGATTGAAGCGACGAGCGCTGCCGATTGACTAGTGTGGGTCGATGGACAACAAGATTCAGCCGTCGTTCTTGGCAAAAGGTTTTAACAAATGATTCATCGCCGTCGGACTCCGCTCCGCGAAGCCCGTAGTTACAGTGGATAACCGTCAACGTGAGCCGCCAGGAGGGGGCCAGGCGATGGAGGAGTGACAACAACGCGATGGAGTCCGGCCCGCCCGACACAGCCACCAATACGTGATGACCCGGAACGAACAGCCTATGCTGCCGCACGGTTCGAACAAGTTGAGCCAACAATGCCGGCCGTGTGGTGGATCTGGATTGCGACCTTATGATCGTAGTCTCGGCGGCCATGGTTACGGTACTCCCTGTGAAAAACGCCGTAAGCTACTGCGTGCCTGTTCCACATCACAAGCAATTTGTTTTGACAGCTCATCGACAGAGGCAAAGGTGTGATCCCCGCGTAACCGCGCCATAAACTGTACGGTGATCTGTTGATCATAGAGAACGCAGGTTTGATCCAACAGATTGACTTCGATCAATCGCTCGCCTGCACCAAACGTCGGCCTCGTCCCGATGTACGCGATTGAATCATACGTTTGAACCCCATAGACAGTCCGCGCAACATAGACGCCATCAGGCGGCACGACGCGGTCGTCGGGGATGTGTAAATTCGCCGTAGGCCAGCCCATTGCCTGTCCCTGTTGCATCCCCTGCACCACCGTCCCGCGAATCCCATAGGCACGCCCAAGCAACGCGGTAACCTGCTCCATCTCCCCTGCCTGAATAAGTTGGCGAATCCTGCTCGAACTCACCACGCTCCCGTTACACATCAGCGGAGGCATAGAATGCACTCGGAATCCATACTGCTCGCCAAGATGCACGAGGTCATCAATGCGACCTTTCCGACCCTTCCCAAAGGCGAAATGATTGCCCACAAATAGTTCCGATAGAGAAAGAGACCGATGCAGGATGTCTTCTGCAAACTTGTGGGGGCTCATGGCTGCAAAGGTGGGAGTAAAGTCCAGGAAGACGACTTCGTCGATCCCTGCGCCCTCGAAATGCGCAAGCTTTTCCTCCGGAGTGGTGAGAAAGCGAAGATCGACAAGCGGCGCGAGAATCTTGACCGGATGCGGATCGAAGGTCAGTACGAGCGCCGTCCCCTGTGCCTTCCGGGCTGTCTCGACCACTGTCTGCAACAGCGCCTGATGGCCTAGGTGATGACCGTCGAAATTACCGATCGTGGCGACGGGATAGGGACGTGGATATTCGCCGTACAGCCCACGCGTCACTTTCAGCATAGTCGTCAGCGGAGGAGACGCGCGGCGTCTTTGGCAAAATAGGTCAGAATGAGATCTGCGCCAGCCCGCTTAATCGAGAGCAACGATTCCATCATGGCCCGCGATTCGTCGAGCCAGCCTGCGTTGGCGGCCGCTTTAATCATGCTGTACTCTCCGCTCACTTGATAGCCGGCTACAGGCAACAATATCTCCGCTCTGGCTGCGGCAATGATATCGAGGTATGGTAGTGCCGGTTTTACCATAATGATGTCGGCCCCTTCTTCGACATCAAGGGCAATCTCCCGAAGCGCTTCCCGGCGGTTGGCGGGATCCATCTGGTAGGACTGCCGATCGCCGAACAGAGGGCTTGAAAACGCCGCATCACGAAACGGCGCATAAAAGCAGGACGCGAATTTGGCGGCATAGGCCATGATCGGCAGTTCAGAAAAACCCGCCTGATCCAGTTCCGCCCGGATCGCCGCCACCCGCCCATCCATCATATCGGACGGCGCCACCATGTCGGCCCCGGCTTGCGCATGGGTCCTGGCCATTGCACGGAGACATTCCAACGTTTCGTCGTTGAGAATCCGACCGTCCTTGACGATCCCGCAATGGCCATGATCGGTGTATTCGTCGATGCAGACGTCGGTGACGACCATCAGCCCAGGGACATTGTCCTTGACCGCTTTGACGGCCCGTTGCACGATGCCATTCGGATCGTATCCCGAACTCCCCCGATCATCTTTCCGATCGGGGATCCCAAAGAGGATGATGGCAGGAATCCCCAAGGCCGCAATCTCACCTGCCTCTTTCACCAAGAGATCAACCGAGAGCCGACACTGGCCTGGCATCGAGGCAATCTCCTCCCGTCGATCTCGTCCTTCAACGACGAACAAGTGATAGATCAAGTCGGATGGAGCCAGGTGTGTCTCCCTCACCATACGACGAAAGGTCTCATGCTGCCGCAGCCGCCTGAGCCGCTGTATTGGAAAGGCCATGGGATTACTTCCTCGGGAGATTCGTCAAGAATAGAACCAGGTCGCGCACAGAAATCAGACCAACTAATTTGCCATCCTGCGTCACACCAAGATGACGGATATGCGTTTTGGCCATCAGATCATTTGCATCTAAGAGGGTCTTATTCTCTTCGATCGTCAAAATAGGGGCCGACATCACCTGTTCAACCGGTGTCTTGTGGGTATCAGCTCCAGCCGCGACCACACGCCGGACCATATCGGTATCCGTGAGGATGCCGACGATCTCCTTCCCGTTCGTCACGAACAGGCTGCCGATACCACGATCCCGCATAATACGTGCCGCCGTCTGTGCATCCGTATCCCGCTCAACCGTAATAAACTTCTCCCTCGGAACCATGAACG
>JBBRRN010000130.1:0-8829 GCA_038200685.1 Nitrospirales bacterium | reverse complement strand
GTGGTGAGTGCCGAGTCCGTTGCCGACCAACGCCTCTTAAAGGCAATCAGACCTTCATTATCGAGATCCGAACGACCCAGGTCGAGTTCTTCCATCCCCGCTTCTTTCGCTTCCTTAATTGCACGCCAAAACAACATGGGCGTCGCACCAAGGTTGTTGAACCTTGTATCCGAGCCACCATATTTATAGACTATTGTATTCCCATGATCCAACGTCAAGATCCCTGCAATGGGCAGGCTGTCTTTGGACGCGATTCTGATACAGACATCCTTCCCCATGCACGCCACGAGACTCTGAAACCATTCGATCGGCTGCGGCGGAACGTGGTGACGGGATCGCGTCAACTGAAGCAATCCGTACAACTGCTGGAGCAGTAGCGGGCTCCGGCCCGCTTCATAGGTGAGAGATTCGCGTTCCGCTCGACTGATCTTACGCTGAATGCAATCCTTATGAAATCCTTTGCGCAAGACGTCGAGACTGGGTCGAAGATCAAGCCGGTGGAGGTGATACGTCGCAGCGCAACTGAACTCCTTGCCGAATTCGAGGAGTGGGTTCGCTGACCGCAGTTCCACATACTTCCACCGCTGCTCCTTCCTCAACGATTCGACATGGGCACAAAGCTTTCTAAACTGATCGGCATCGTGGACGAGTGGCTCACAATGATCCGAGAATGGTAATGAGACAAATCGGCTGCCGGTCAGCCAGCTGCGCACTATGCAGAACAGGACGGCATTGGTCAGAGTTTCCGTGGGAGCAGACGTCGTAAAGGCAGTCGGTTCGTATCCGTAGGCTGCTTGCAGTCCCTCAAGCCAACCTCGGGTGTGAAACACCGAGGCGTTCGGGTGTCGGGCGATGAGCCCAGGCCAACGATCATCCCGCAGCGGATCAATCGCCCAGACACCATTTCTTGGAGACAACATCATTCCCTGCGCAGACATTCAACGACTCACGTGATGGCTAAGGAGCCTTCTGATCACACCTTAGAATGCAACCATCGGCGGGTAGTAGTCGTGCTACATCTCTAATCTCTAACAATATGGTGCTCCGCAAGAGCAGCGCCGGGAAGATCATGAAGACGGCTCACCGGACACTCTAAACATTCATCAACTTGCCAGGCGATCGGGGATGTTCACAGTCCGCCGCTCCTGTACGGCTCTCAATCTGACGGTGAGTTCCTTGGCTAGACGAGTGACTTTGGGCTCGAGCAAGAGGGTTTGTTGATAGCCTGGCAAGTCGCAGATTTCCAGATTGCCGTGCAGAACGCCTTTCCACCCCAAATAGGCAGAATCTGCAACTAAGCCTGGCAACCGTTTGTCTACACGGATTAGTAAGACATCCCCCCCGTATGGGCGTGGTTCATATGTTTCTGCAACCTGATCATGTTTTATCCTCAATAACTCTAGGATGTATGGAAAAGACTTCGCTGTTCCGTTCGCAGAACTGTTGCCCATGAACCTGTCATAGGCCACCGCAGCTCTGGCCCGAACTAAGTCCATGGCATGGCGAAATCGTTCATGGAAATACCCCTTCTTTCCAGAGAATACACGCTCACGTTCGATGTTAATTCGAGTAATCGTGCGATACAACCAGCGCATGGAAGAACCCACGTCGGATCTAAACCGATCTCCCGCCGGATGTACGGTTTGAATGAGAATGAGCAAGGCAACTTCTTCCCCTGTCGCCCTGAGTTGCTGAGCAGTTTCCATAGCCAGCAAGCCGCCAAAGCAGAAACCTCCCAGAAAGTATGGCCCCTGTGGCTGGAGACTTCTCAGCTCCTTTACATACGAGGAGGCAATAGTCTCCAATGATTCTCCGCTCACAATATTGCCATCCAGACCGTACGCCTGGATCGCATAGACAGGCTGATCCTCTTCTAAGTGGTTCGCCAATGGGTAATATTCCAGCACATTTCCCCCGTGGGCATGCATAAGAAAGAGTGGCGATCTCGCCCCCCCTGGTCGAAGCGGCACTAGAGAAGACCAAAATGGTTTCCAGTTTTCCCGACGCAACATCTCGGCCAATTCCCCAACCGTCGGTGCTTGAAGAAAAGTCACAAGCGGCAAACGTTTTTTGTAGAGCCTCTCAATCTCAATGACGATACGGACAGCCAAGAGGGAATGCCCGCCCAGATCAAAAAAATTGTCTCGTAGGCCTACGCGTTTTACTCCCAAGACTTTCGCCCAGAGATGAGCAAGCAGCTGTTCGATCGAATCCTGGGGCGCAATATACCCACCCTGAATTTCGGTACGCACCTCATCGGGCAACGTGAGTGCCTTGCGATTAATCTTGCCGTTGGGCGTCAACGGCAATTTTTCCAGCGCGACGAAGATAGATGGCACCATATAATCAGGAAGTTCTTTCTTCAGATGCACCCGCAGATCACTCACTGCCGGGGACACTCCGGTTGTGGTTTCGAAGTAGACGACAAGTGCTTTATTGCCCGGGGTCGTCTCATGCACCGCGGCGACACACAGTCGAACTGCTTCGTGAGTAGAAAGTACCGCTTCTACTTCCCCAAGCTCGATGCGAAACCCTCGGACCTTCACCTGATTATCAACCCTTCCCAGGCAATCCAGCGTACCATCCAACAGCCATCGCGCTAGATCGCCAGTGCGGTATAGCCGCTCGTTCGGAGCAAAGGGACTCGCGATGAACCGCTCCTGGGTCAACGTGGAATGTCCCAAGTATCCTCTCGCCAACCCTAACCCACCGATGTGCAATTCCCCGACGACGCCTACCGGAACAATATTGCAATTGGCGTCGAGTACGAACACTTGAGTATTGGCAATCGGCCGGCCAATTGAGGCCGGGCCTTCAACGGAAGTTACCCTGTGGATTGCCGACCAGACTGTGGTTTCCGTCGGACCATACATGTTCCACAACTCGGCACAACGGCTGAGCAGTTCCTTCGCCAAATCTTCGGTTAGGGGCTCGCCACCACAGAGTAGCTTCAGGTTTTTAGCCCCGGTCCACCCCGCATGGATCAGCGCCCACCAGGTCGCAGGCGTGGCCTGAACCACGTTGCAATGAGAGCTCCTGATACCCTCCGACAACTTTGCAGGATCCTGGGTGTCATTGCGACTTGCGATTACCACGGTTCCACCGCTGATGAGAGGCAGGTACAACTCAAGTCCTGCTATGTCGAATGATATTGTCGTCACCGCAAATAACGTGTCAGTTGAGGTAAAACCCGGCTCCCGCTGCATCGAAAGAAGAAAGTTTACGAGCGCGGAATGTGGGATCTCCACTCCTTTTGGTTTCCCCGTTGAACCAGACGTATAGAGCACATAGGCAAGATCTGAGGAGTTCCCTTCTTGCAACTTCAGATTCTCGTCGTTCCCAGTAGCAATACTCTCCCAATCGGAATCAAGGTTGACGACCGAAACCGTTTGGACAGGTAGCTTCTCGTGCTGGTCACGATGCGTGACCAGCACTCGCATCCCACTATCCTCCACCATGTATGTGAGACGATCATGCGGGAAGGAAGGATCCAGGGGTACGTAGGCACCGCCAGCCTTCAAGATGCCCAGAAGGCCGACGACCATCTCCACGGAACGCTCCATACACAGGCCTACCAGCACATCCGGCCCAACGCCAAGCCTTTTCAGATGATGCGCGAGCTGGTTTGCGCGCTGGTTGAGTACGCCGTAGGTGACTTTCTGTTGATCAATCACGAGAGCTACATTATCGGGGGTTTTACTAACCTGTGCTTCAATTAGCTCATGAAGCCGCCGGGATCTCTCCGGATAGACCACCTCTGTGCTATTCCAACTCACGAGCAATTGTTGACGCTCGTCCTCTGGAAGCATCGACAACATCGAAATCCTTAGGTCAGGATTCTTGACAATCCCCTCAAGCAGCGTCCCGTAATGTCCGCACATGCGCTGGATCGTGTTCGATTCAAACAAGTCCGTGCTGTATTCCATTAGCCCTGTGAGACCGTCTTCACCCTCGGAGATGTATAGGGTGAGATCGAACTTCGATGTGGCGGTCTCGAGCTGTCGCATGCCGACCACATTCGACGCGTGAGAGGCAGTCTGAGCATTGTTCAGAATGAACATCACCTGAAATAGGGGTGAATGACTAGACGTTCGCTCTGGAGCCAATTCAGCGACAAGTTGCTCGAAGGGAAGATCCTGGTGACTATAGGCCCCCAAGGCCTTTTCTCTTACCTGTTTTAGGAGAGAGCGAAAGGTGAGATCCCTCGTGAACGTGGCTCGCAAGACGACAGAATTGAGGAACATACCGATTAAGCTCTCTGTTTCGCTGCGTGTCCTGCCTGAAATCGGACTTCCAACCAGCACATCATCCTGCCCCGTATAACGATGCATCAGGGCCATGAACCCGGCCTCGAGAGTCATGAATAGCGTGGCTTGTTCTTCACGTCCAAGGAACTTGAGACGTTCCAGTAGTGACTTCGGCAGTGTGAAGATTTCCGTCGAGCCTTTGAAACTCTGCGCTGCAGGACGGGGCTTGTCGGTTGGCAGTTCCAGGAGTGCGGGTGCCCCCGTTAGTTCTTCTTTCCAGTAGGCAATCTGTCTCTGCAGGACAACCCCTTGCAACCAGTTGCGCTGCCAGTAGCTGAAATCAGTGTACTGGATCGGCAACTCCGGAAGGGTTACCTCGGTGCCTTGGGAATATGCTTCGTAAATGTGGTGTAGCTCCTTGTGGATAACTTCCATAGACCACTCATCCGCGATGATGTGGTGAATGGTCAGCAGCAAAAGATGTTCCTGGGGGAGTTGGACTGAAGTCCAACGCATCAGCGGTAGCTGAGACAAATCGAAGGGCGTCCGCCCAGACTCTTGTGCAACGCGAATCCACTCATGTTCTTGTTCCCGCTCCGACAGCGCCCTCAGATCAATCTGAGGCAGAGACATTTCGATCACTGAGTTGACCACCTGTACAAGCGCCCCACCAGTGATGTGGAAAGTCGTACGTAGCGATTCATGACGGCGCACAAGTTCATTGATGGCCCGTTTCATCGCATTCGTGTCCAATACCTCCTCAAACCGAATGACATCCACGATGTTGTAGGCCGGACTACCCGGCACGAGTTGGTCGAGAAACCAGATTCGCTCCTGAGCAAAAGAAAGCGGGCATGGCCCTCTCTGGGTACGTCGGTCAATCCGCTGAACGTTACCACCAGAGTCTTGGGCCTCACCGAGTGCCCGAGCCAGACCTGAGATGGTTGGATTGGCAAAGAAGGTCCGGGGAGACAAATCGATCGTAAACAGATCTCTAATCTGCGAAACAGCGCGAATTACCAATAACGAATGTCCCCCCAAATCGAAGAAGTCGTCATAAATGCCGATGTGATCAACCTTCAGTACATTGTTCCAGATTGCCGCCAATGCTTTCTCGGTTTCAGTGCGTGGTTCGACGAATTCTTTGGACGCCTGTAACTGTTCAAAGGAATGAAATGGAAGAGCTTTCCGGTCAATCTTGCCATTGGCCGTCAACGGGAATCGCTCCAACTGAACGAACGTTGAAGGGAGCATATATTCAGGCAATTCTCTCTTCATGTGTGCACGGAGATCACTCGCTGACGGTGCCATTCCCGTATGTGGTTCGAAATACGCAACGAGGACTTTATCTCCCGACCGGTGTTCGTGTGAGAGAACCAGGCATTGCCTCACTTGCTCATGCCCTTCAAGCACCTTTTGAATTTCCTCAAGCTCGATCCGAAAGCCACGGATCTTGACCTGCTGATCAATACGTCCAAGATATTCTATGTCCCGAGTGGGAAGATATCTGGCCAAATCCCCGGATCGGTAGAGGCACGCATCAGGTTTGTGCGTGAAAAAATCGGGTAAAAACCTCTCGCTGGTAAGTTCCTTACGATTCAGGTATCCGCGCGACACCCCCGCACCGCCAACATAGATCTCTCCAGCAACACCGATTGGAACCGGCTGCTGCTGAGCATCGAGAATATACACCTGCAAATCCGGAATGGGCACTCCGATCACGCTTCCAGATGTCACATCTGCAGAGGATATCGGACGATAGGTCACATGCACGGTCGTCTCGGTGATACCATACATGTTGATCAGTCGTGGCTGTTGATCTCCGTGGCGGTCAAACCAGGTCTTCAGACTGCGCATTTCCAAAGCCTCACCGCCGAAAATCACATAGCGCAACGCAAGAGGGATCTCAGTGCCACTGCCTGACTCTGCCTCCATTAACAACTTGAATGCTGAAGGAGTCTGATTCAGCACCGTTACCCCTTCGTCCACTAACAGTTTATAAAACTCTTTCGGGGACCGGCTTGTGAGATACGGCACAACCACGACGTGCCCCCCATACAGTAACGCCCCCCAGAGTTCCCACACACTGAAGTCAAAGGCACAGGAATGAAAGAACGTCCATACATCACGCTGATTAAAGTGATACCACTGCTCAGTCGCGCGCATGAGTCGCACGACATTATGATGGGTGACCAATGTCCCTTTGGGCTTGCCCGTCGAGCCGCTTGTGTAGATCACATACGCAAGATTATCCGGGCTTGGACTAGGCCGTAAATTTGTCTCCGATTGTGAGGCAAACGCTTCCAGATCCGTATCAAGACAAATGATCTTCCTTTTACCGTCCGGCAGCTCCTTCACAAGCGTAGACTGAGTCAATACGATCGCCGCGCCTGAGTCCTCGAGCATGAACGCCCGACGATCCATTGGATAGATCGGGTCTATCGGCACATACGCACCACCTGCCTTCAAGATCCCAAGAATGCCTACGACCATTTCTATGGATCGCTCGACGAAAAGTCCGACGCACACATTCGGCCCGACACCAAGAGTCCTTAGATAATGTGCGACTTGGGTTGCCCTCCTGTTAAGTTCTTGGTATGTAAGCCGACTTCCTTCATAGGAGACAGCACTAGCATTGGGTGTTTGTTCCACTTGTTGCTCGAACCATTGAGAAAGCGTCTGGTCCTTTGGAATGCCAACATCGGTTTTGTTCCATTCCACAATGAGTTCATTCCGCTCAGCCTCCGTCAGAATGAGAAGCTTATCCAATCTCTCCTCGGGGTTCGCCACGATCCCCCTGAGCAGTGACTCGTAATGGAGAAGCCAGCGGTCGATCGTTGTCGAGTTGAACAAGTCAGTATTGTAGTCGCACTCGAGGTATAACCCTCGTGGCCCTTCGACGAAATTAAAGAACAAATCGAAGTGAAGTGCATGTTTGGCATTTCGCTCACAAGAAAACTCCACGCCATCAAAATCGACCGTACCTGAGTCCCGGTCTACGTTAAAAATAACCTCGACAAGTGGAGGACGGCCAGCATTACGCGGCACAGAAATGTGCTGCAGTAGTTTTCCCATCGTGCATTGGTGGTGATCATAGGCATCCAACACGCTTTTCTTGATCGCCCCTAAGCTCACTGTAAAACTGGCGTCCGGCTGGAGTCTTGTCCGAATAGGAAGTAGATTCACGCAATGCCCTACGAGGCAGGTCTTGCCAGTAATGGCTTGTCCAGCCGCACCGAGACCTAAGACTATATCCGTTTGGCCAGACAGGCGGTGCATGAGAGTCTTGAAGCCAGCCATCAGAAGCACAACCATGGTCGTGCGTTGTTGTCCAGCAAGACGCTTCAACGATTGAAGCAGCGTCATGTCAAAATTCTTTTTCAGCGTGGCGGCCTTAGCTGATCGGACCTTTGGGCGTGGATGATCCACAGGAAGATCTAACAGTGGCGGCAATTCAACAAACTGTTTCCGCCAGTATTCTATCGCTTCACGGTTCGAAGGACTGTCTGTCCGAATCTCTTGTGCATAGGCTTGGAACGAAACTGGCTCCTCTAGAGCTGGTGGTTCACCGCGCATCTGGGCCGAGTAAATTCTTGCCAATTCGCTCACCAGCAGCCCCCCGGACCAGCCATCACACACGATATGATGCGAAGTCCAAAGCACTACATGATCAACCACCGAGAGCTTGACCATTTTTACACGCAGCAACGGACCAACCACGAGATCGAACGGCTCTAATCCCTCCTTATCCACGACAGCGTCCAACTCGCGATTGGCAGCAACTTCATCAAGGGTGCTCAAATCAATTACGGGAATCTCAACGTCCTTGTCGGAAGGCACCTCTTGCCAATAACCGTCCTTGCTGATTTTAGCGAGCAGAATGGGATGTCGTTGAACGGCCTGATGTACTGCTAGACGGAATATCTCCTCTTTGAAGGCCCCACGGAACCTGAGGCTGAGCGATTCGTTATAGGCAATTACCGCGCTTCCCCCCATCTGAGCCGCCAACCAGATTTCCTTCTGCGCTTCGGTCAAGGGAAATCTATCGGCCGAATCCACTGATCGACTACCAGAAACCTTCTCTCCGGCATTGGAAGTCGGTGGAAGAAAGCCTCCCGAACACATATCAGCAAGGCTTTCTCGGAATGCAGTAACCAGTTTGGCAAGATCCTCCTCTGTATGCGCGGTAGTCATGACAAAGTTCCTGTTTTCCCAGATGAGAATCCCGCGTTCACGGAGGAGATAGAACAGCAGCCCTGCCAACTTCTGATCGGGTGGGAATGTCAAGGTCATGAGGGAGCTGAATTGCGCGAGCTGATAGGGAGCCTGGAACTCATTAATCAGAGCCCGCAACTCGCTGGCCAGTTTCCCTGTCCGGTCCGCCAGCTGTTTCTGCAACTCTGGACCACTCTGCTTCAAGTGCTGTAGAACCGCCTTGGCTGCAGCCAAGGCAAGTGGGTGCCTTACACAGGTGCCGGCAAAGAAGGTAACGCCAACTTCCGGGAATGATGCATCGCCATACTGCCAATACCCACCATCCAAGGCATCCATGTACCGTTTATCACCAGCAACCACTCCTATC
>JBBRRN010000129.1:0-8834 GCA_038200685.1 Nitrospirales bacterium | reverse complement strand
CCAATTCAAGGGCGTATGCCACCAGTCGGAAGGGGTTTGAAAAAAGGCTGAAGATTGATCCGGTTGGGGACCGCGGTCTGCCGTCGAGACTGGACCCTGGCTTTCGTGAATGCCGCCTTCCGGGGTATCGTGTGTCACACGAACCTCAGCGATGCCTTGGCTCACCATCACGAAGGTGAACGCTAAAGCTGCAGGGAGAAATAGCAGTCGTAGGCCTGTGAAACCTGGAACGGTCATCTTTCATTAAACATACGTCATTTCATTGATGCGGCAAACGTCCACCCCTATGCCACGACACCTTACGGGTCAACCGGTTCAAGATCCCCTCCCTTCGGCATGGATATCATTTCTCCCCATGCCAGGTCTAGAGGGATGGAAAAAGACTGAAGCCTCAGGCTTACTGGCGGCCCGTTTATCGAGTGTTTCTCTACGAACGGACGGCATCTACAATGGCATTGTACTCTGGGGAATGACCTGGTTGCTGTTTGCGTGGCTGGCCACCAGCGCCATGGCCGCGTTACTCGGAGGCGTGTTCAACGTGTTTGGCGCGACCGTGCAAGGGGTTGGAACAGCGGCCACGGCCGTTGCCACCAAGGCAGGTGACGGGTGGTCAACGGTTCCATAGGGGACTTGAGACGTCAGATCGAGCCCATTTTGCAGGCGACAGAATGCCCGCGAGAGAATGGCTACACTTCTTCCCGCCGTATAAACGTTTGCTGAGCAGTTTAACGCAAATGTGCAAATCCGCTCGGCGTCAAAATTTCATGATCGCTATGTGCTTGTGGACAATCAGGTATGTTATCAATCTGGTGCTTCGTTCAAAGATGGAGCGAAGTCCGCGCCAACGACATTAGCTCAGATCACGGACGCGTTGAGGCAGTGACACAAACCTATGAGGCTCTTTGGAAATAAGCTAAAGTGGGAACGTTAGTACGGCAGAAGCAGAACAGGCAGAATAATGTCGGTGAACCGTCCGGAGCGCGGATCGCTTCCTTGAACGGCCTGCCTTTGTCGCAAGCTGCGAGAGGGGCCCTTTTCTATGATTTCCGAAAAAAACGAGACCGCAACATGAGGTACCTCGTACCCACGCCCACCCCCCCCCAGCCTCATGGCGCAAGGCTATCCCCCCTGTCCCCCACAGGTGTTATTAGGGTGTTAGCGAAAGAGACAATTCAGGCTAGAGTGGAGCAGAACTAGACAGACAGAGCCAGAAAGCAAGATCGACGATCACCAGCAATGACAAGGGGATGGCCCAAGCATTCAACAACTTGAGTCATCCCCGTCCGCTCACTCTTAATCAGCGGGCTGTAGGTTCGATCACTAATGATGTTTGATAGTGATCGAGGTCACTTGCGCTGTCATTCGTATCCTTTCTACAATATGCCTCCCTTGTGAGGCCCCTATGCCATTCACCTTCCGTCGCTTCCCCTTGCAATGCGCCGTCACCTACATCGCTGGATATTCCATGGCCAAGGCAAGTGTGGAACCTGTCCTGTTCCTGGTAGCGCCTTGCTGGTGATCTGCAATGCGACGAGGAAAAGCCACTCGCTGATGATCAGGCTGCCGAAAGTATTCGAGCACTGGTATGCGCAATGGAATTTTAATAATCGTTGGGGGCGTAAGAATAGAGCATGGATCGAAGGACGGTGGTATTGGTGGGGGGCTGCGGTTTTGGTTGGCATTAGGTTGGGGGGTGTAGGGTGGAAAGGATTAGTGTGGTACTCCTGGCGGTGATGGCGCTTGGGGGGTGTGCGCCAAGTCCCTCGCCGGACACGCGTGAGAGCGGGCGTGAGGTGTTCTATACCTATTTAGCTTGTATAGAACGTGCGAATAGAAATCAAGGAGAGCTTGAGACCTTTGTCTCGGCTCATATTGGGAAAGAGATGACGCCCAAGGAGAAATTTACCCTGTCGATGCTGACAGATAGGGCTCAAAATGGTGTTGAGGGATGTGAGGCATACATGCGGTCAGATACCCAGAGGTGAGGGGAGACGGACACTGACATCGATAACCTGCGGCCTCAGACGCTATATGTGATAGGTGTTGCCCGCATCAGCATAAATATTCCTATTTTGTCCAGAAACCTGCGCGCTGGGTATCCCACCTGAGAGAAAGTCAACGAGATGAATCTGACGGGCACGATGCGCTTCACGATCGCCCTGGCATCAGGAGAGAAGCAAGAAACGCGCACGAGACGAGAAAAGCGAAACTGCAAGGCTCGACGAACCTGCGAATCGGCTATGCACCACCACCCGCGCACACACGGCGTGTCGAAGTACGGCGTGGGCAACCGCCTCTTCAAAGGCCTGTACGACCTGATCGCCGTGCGCTGGATGCAAACAAGAGTGTTACGATATACATTCCACGACTGATCTGCCCCCAGCGATTAGGTCATCACGTCGTTTGCTCTCATCAATACGCTTCTGCGGGGCGTGACGGTGCGAGCACCTTGAACTGTCCCGTCTCAGTCTTCAGCTGTACGCACTCCACATCTCACCTAACAGGGACCGACCTCTCTCAGCGATCACCACAAGCGGCACGTCCACTGATCCCGCACACGCCTACGAATAGGAACAAGCTCCGAGACGCTCGGCGTAGAATAGATTCTCCTCTGTGCAGCGAAGCATACGCAGGGTGTACCAGAGATCAGCGTGGCCATACGATGCGAACCGTGCGGCCTTTGTCCGAGCTGATTGTGACATGGATATGGCATCGAAGGGCTTTCGCCAACGCGTGGGCAAGACTGAGGCCTCACCCATTTCTGCCTGTCGATCGGCTCCGATCAGCACGATACAATCACTCAAGGACAGAGGGAAGGTTGAGTTCGTTGAGCGCCATATGGACCGCAAAGGGCGGCTGATCCAATCCGAATTGAACCCGGCCTCGGCCCTATTACCATGACGATGTTGGCCGCCATTCTTGCCCTACTACCCGTAACCTTGGCCCTGGGCGAGGAATCGGCTATACAGAAGCCGCTCGCGATGGCCATTGTCTCAGGGGTCCTCGTCCAAGTCCCGCTGGTTGTCATGATGTTTCCAGTCTTGTTGTTGCTACCTACCACAGACTTCAATGAGGCAAGCAGGATGGCGTAAATCATGGCCACCCCACGCCACCGGAAAGTCCTTTCTGCTCAGATGGCGTAGGTGGTGCTGGATGTCATCGACCGAGTTGGGGACGGGATCACTGACAGGGATGACTGATAGTCGCGCGAGGGACATGGCAAAGAACGACCAATGGTAGCCGTGTGGACGTTTACGTTCTAAAGAATCTCTGCAATGTTGCACGTGGTGCGTCTAGAAAGTTCTCAGTAATCAGCCACATATGAGGACGGCTCAAGTATTGGTGCGCTGATCCGATACAGAGTGAGCCCAAGGGAAGCTGTTCTTCGTTACACAAGGTGGGTCTGGTATATCCAGTATTAGTTCGGTGACATCGCATGGTGCGAACTCCGCGCAAGACATCCACCCAAATGTCCAGGCGCTCAACACCGTGCATGGCAAACAGGGGAAAGTGCACAAAGGTCATCACGGCAGTCAAGGGCCTCAACAGCCGGCCGCCGTCACGAATCCTAGCGCCAAGACGATCAGTCACACTGTCGGAACCGTCGTGAATAAGACGGCATAATCCGACCGATCCGTCGCCGCGCCCTCACCTCTTTCTGCGTAACCGTAGAAGTCGTGAGGGCGTGGCATTTTTAACGACGAGATTGAGCCCTGGATTGAGAGTCAGACCCGACTGTCGTGCCATACCTAAATTGTAGACAGGTAGCGTAGTTCGCTGGATGCAGACAACCCACTGAATTGATTCCAAACTCATCGCCGCTGAAGACAGCCGAGGGTCTCCCACCAGAGTGACTATCGAGTGCACCCGGCTGTCCATCGAGAAGTGAAGATTCGAAGAGGGCGGGATTCTCGTAGCATTGATGGGCGGCCATATTCAACACCTGCCAAGAAATTAAGCGGGGCAGTACACTGGAAACTCTCCTTCACTGTGGCATCAAAATCAGGGGCCGACCAGTACGACTCCTGCGAAAACATGTCCTGTTTTCTTCTCACGTCTCGATAGGAGAGACCTGCATCGTCACAAGTCATCCTCCCGCCAATTTTAAAACGGATAATCGAGTCCTACGAACACGTTTGCCCCATCACTCCCATAGGCCACGTCGAACCGACCGACAATGGTGGGTTTGATCAGCAATCGAAAACCAACGCCCGGACTGAATTGGAGATGCTTGTAGAACAGATGATCAACCTTCACACTACTTTGTCCGACCCGCCCGATGATATTTACACCGAACATCGTTTTATTGAGCACGGTCACTCGTTCTTCTAGATTAGCAAGGACGGCCCAGCTGCCGATGTACCGGTTACGCCAGAAAGCCCGAAGGGTATTTTCGCCGCCTAGCATGGCTTGCTCGTAAAAAGGCATACCGAGTGTTGTGCCTCGGCGCTCTATTTGTCCGAACACGCCCTCGAACAGCACGCGCGAGACGAAGACCATTCGGTCCGATGCATGGGGCATATACTGGCGGGCATCGAGTACGGCATGCCCCCATTGGTTTTCATCCTCTGGTGTGAGATTCTGATCAAACTCCGCCAAGACGTTCACGTAGGCACCCTTGGTCGGCATCAGCTGACTATCTCTCGTGTCATAACGGAGCGTCAAGCCATGTCCCAATACTTGGGCTCCCTGGATCCCTGGGATTGCAGGAAATCGCTGTGCCGTGCGGGGAAGAGAAACCACGATGCCGTCATCTACCCGTACGTTGCGATACCGCTCAGTCCACATCAGTGCAAGATCCGGAGTGAGCCAGATGCCGGCGGTCAATTTGACCAGTAGTTCTCGCTCGGTATAGTTGGTTTCCTGGGCTTGGGTGGTTCGACTGCCAAAGCCGAAGAATCGGGCGAACGGATCTTTAAACGCCGTAAGATCGGCAGCGAGAATGTATCGTCCCCCCTACGCCAACATTTTTATACCCCAAGTCGACACCCTGATCGAGTTTCTGACCAAACCAACCAAACGCATGGTACTGCTCTCTATCGGAGGGATAGCCAAAGTAATTGAGGGATCCATAATGCCCAACCCCTTGACTATTATACAAGTATTGCGGCACGAGCATTTCATCGGTATCCCCTTTAGCATTGGTCTTGAGAATTGGCATGAGTCCGCCAGCCCAGTACCCTTCATTTCGATTGGTGGCGAATGCCGACAGCGGGATGACCGTGTAGCCCGATTCGACCGGCAGAGACTTCAGCGCGTGTTCTGTCGGAGAGCTCATGTCAGTCAGGTCCTTCGGCGCAACTTCTGCCTCATCCTCCTTGCCTTGAGTCGATGGGATGGATTGCTGCGGGTTCGGAGGACCGTAGACGTCCGCCGCATCGGCTGGACTCGGTACAAATAGCAGGGCCTGTATCGTCAGAATCCCTGCCCAATAGATCAGCACGATGCCATCCCATATCGTCTCATGTCTTGGTCCCCTCAATAGTCGATTGTTATAAGCGATCCCTCCTGAGAGATCTACGTGGACTTCTTTGGCATTGCGAGGGGCACCTGTCCCAAGTTTGCCCCTGTCGTCACGGCCTTGACTTAATTAACCAGCCGATGGGATAGCTAAGAAAGCCCGTCGTCGCCGCGAACCACAGTTAGGGACATAAGGGCAACGGTCAAGAAGGTGAGCGGCGGGTGCAACTTCGATGTGACGCCAATCACCTGTCTGTCAATAAAATGGCGCATGTCATTGTCTATGAAATAGCGTTTTGACGCCCTGCTATACAATTCATGTGCAATATTATGATAAGTTCATTGAAAACTCGATAATCCAACCTCTCCAGCCTCTGGCCTGTCCAATTGGTCCACATCTTGCTTTGTGGAATTAGCGATAGGGCGAAACCAGAACAACCAAAATACTAGAGGACAGACCCGAGACAGTAATCCCACTTAAAGTGCAGGAAGCGACGATGGCAGGATTCGATAGGTATGCGCAGACCATCTGGTTCTCTCAAGGGCATGCTAATTCAATGATCGCTAGCGAAGGAAGGGAGGTAAGCCATGAATATCTTTAGATCGGTCGAACGGATGGGTGCGCTGCTGGATGTACGAGCGGCCCAGCACCGTGTGATCTCATCTAATATCGCCAATGAAGAAACACCAGGGTATCGCGCCAAAGAGGTCCACTTTAAAGACACATTGGCATCTGTACGCCAGGGCGCCAAGTCCGTGACCATGCACACAACGAATGACCGCCATCTAATGTTGCCAAGCATGACCACGCAGGTTCCTGGTAGGATCACTTGAGGCTCCCGTTGCAGATCTTCCGTTAGACGCAAACTCAGCAATTTGGAATTAGAAATGGCGAAACTTTCGGATAACGCTATGCAGTACAAAGCGTTGCAGAGTTGCTCGCGAGACGATTTCGAGGGTTACTCAATGTCATCCGCGAGGGACGGTAAGAGGCAGGAGACGAAGTGAGCCGCTCAACCCTACCGCGGGCAATCGCCGAATGCGAAGCGCGGATATTGTAAGACCGGCGTCGATGAGGGAGTCTCCGGTGTCTTCCATCGCTATCTTCAGGTTCAGGCCAAGCTGGACTTCCGTTTTCTTTCGCTCTCCTTCCGGAGCCTCCTTTAAACGTCCCCACAGGTAGACAGCAGTCTCTGTCTTGTCCCAGCCCACCGCCCCGTCAGGGGATCAATCGCCGACGCCTCTACACATACAGGTCGAAATGCCCATCCCCTATATAGGCTCCGCCCTACCAGACCGGCACGTCTCTCAACAACTCACTTCCAGCAGTCGCGGCCATGAAGGCCTGATTGAATCCTGTTGCCGCACAGCAATCAGCGTTTCGGTCAACATAGACACCACCAATCCAGGAACCACTACTGCCATCGGATTTTGCCATGGTCCAGGAGGTTACCCACGATGACGAGGTCCGCGCCTACCTGAGCGCGCGGAGAAGCCAGTTGGTCAGTTGTCGGGACGACGCCGGGCTTCAGTTCTCGCAGGCACAAATCGCGTCTGGAATCGCGTCGACGGATGAAGACAAACTGCGTTGCAACCTCCACAATGTTTCCACGCAAATCGTTGACCTGCCGCCAGTCGGCTTTGGAGAAGCCGTTGTGCCTCCGTGCGAATCTGCTGCAGGCCATCAGCGAGTTGGTGGACTTCGTCCTCCTCCTGGAACAGATCCTCGTCAACACTCGTCTTGGAGGATGGGAAGCGGAACGACACCGACGTATGGTTCTGTCTCAACACCACGTATCGTAACTCCTTTCCTTGATTCACCCGGTTCGCGTGGACTAAGTTCTCTCTCGTGCGATTCCGTATTCACTGACTACAGCAAGCGAGATGCCTGCATGCGACAGAAGTGTCGAATCGCCGGATGGCAACCTCAATCTCTGTCTCTTCATCACTTTACGTATTGAATTTACCGGCCGCTATGGGCAGGGTGAGAGAGGGGCCCAGAATCGACGAGGCCATGTCGGCCCAGGCATGTGAGGGATCATGAGCATGGCGGAAGGCAATCCGCGAGATCATCTGCTCTACGATTTGAAGAAAGTCCTGCTCGGTTCCGTCGCCTACCCCCGTCGTCAACGCGGCGGTCGTATGCATGACACAGAGGAAGCAAAGGCCCTTCTGAATTTTCGCCTGCCGAATGATGGTATTGATACGAGCGGTCAGATCCACGGACTGTTTCAGATTACGGGTACTGACAGATAAGACTTCAGTCATATTCCTTCAGCTCAGAGGTACACTCCAGCCCATCCCAAAGATTCCATTTCCCGGTGCCTGAATCCTGGGGGAGCGACAGGTGAGGGCCGAATCCGAATCGTCCCGGACTAACGGCAACGGTATGGTCAGCGACCCCGTCCCGGTAACAGGGGTGGCTGAGAATTTCTCATCGATTCCGCGGATGGCGCCGCCGCCTTTGGGGAGGCTGATGTTGGGAGCCGTGAGGAGGGTGGGAGGGGCACTCTCTTGCGGCGTATCGCCGTGACCACCGACTCTTTGCGATTTTCCAGAATTGTCCACAGACCACCTTACCGTACGGTCAATTACGGTGGAATGCTATGTACTCCTATATCTGTGGCGTGTCAAACTAAATTTATGCGGCATACACCGGCACAGAGCATGTTTCGTGGGCTAATCTTGCGCTAGATTAGATGGCTCCTAAGAACTCGTTAATCACCATGCCGTCTTTTTATGCACTTAGGTGAGCAGACATCTGAATCTTGGTTTACACTCACAATACTGGCGACAATTTGATACACCTGTGAATCTGATTCGATACACGAGAAGTGAGTTGGACAACTACAGGATTTTATCAAAGGTCTTATTATAGGAAGGGTGGACCGTTTCACCGTGGATAAGTTTTTAATCCCTGCAAACTGTGGATAAGCATGAAAGCTTATAAATCACTGTTATAGAGGAGGGGGTAGACCGTTTCATCGTCCTATGGTTGACTTTGCTCTGGTGAGGAATAGCCGCCGTTCAACCGTTGCCAGAAGGTACTGAAAGCCGGCGCATTGCATCGCCTGAAGACACTTCGCAAAGTTGAACAAGTCATGACAACTTTTACATCTAGGCAATGAGTCAGGCGGGATAATGATTCCAGCAAGTAATATGGGGGATCTTCACCTTACGTGAGTTGAGGGGCACTAGAATTTCATGGGTAACGACGATGGCATTTCCTGCTTTTGCTTCTGCAATAACCCAAGGGTCTGCACCATCCAGAAATGCTTGGGCCTGGGGCTGTGGGAAATTGGTATGGACGTAGTCGGCAATCTGCTGAAAGACAGCTTGGGCTACGTCATTCGGTGGAACAAATATGCCATTGT
>JBBRRN010000128.1:0-8862 GCA_038200685.1 Nitrospirales bacterium | reverse complement strand
GTATCAGCGTTCCGCGATCTTGCTTAGATTCTTCGTACATGGGTACCTCCTGATGATGGATGGTTGGTGGTTAGTTGCTGAATGACGGCCTCATTATCCTATGGACGTGTCAATACAGAGCTTCGATTCGCGGCCATGATCGCGCGTTCCCCGTCTCTCGTTCTTTGACAGGACCATGCATGAAGTATCGGAACTCACGCGTTCCACGTCATGTGATAGGGGCGCTAATCGTAAGTGTTCTCGGATCGAAGAGCCGTCCGCATCGCAATCCATGTCGCATTATAGGATGACTGCTTGTGGTTGTCTTATCCGGGAGTCTGGTTCTCTTAGCCTGAGCATGCTAGGCTGCGCTTCTCTTGATCAGGCGTCCGGTTTCCTTTGCCGACACGCCGTTGCCGCAGTGGGTGACCTGCATGGATGTCTTGTCCGAAGTCCTCAAGGCCGTCAAGCTCGACGGAGCCATGTTTTACAATGCTGAGTTTTCAGCGCCCTGGTGCGTTCGCCAGCCCGCCTCGCACACCATGGCTCCGTATCTTTTGCCGGACTCCAAGCACGTGATCGTCTATCATCTGCTGACCGAGGGCCGCGGTTATGCATATGTGGAGGGAGACGACCGGCCGCTTCCCCTCAACGCGGGAGACATCGTCATCTTTCCGCACGGCGATCCGCACATCATGGGGAACGGTTCACCTGTCAAACCGGTGGACAGCGCGCAAGAGCTAGAACGAGTTTTATCTCAAGGCCTCAAGGTGTCCCGCCTAGGCGGAGGCGGGGAGATCACCAAACTCATCTGCGGGTACATGGCCTGCGAGCCGCAACTCAGCCGGGTCTTCCTTGGCGGGCTGCCACCCATTCTAAAAGTGAGCATCCGCAACGACGCGTCAGGCCAATGGCTGGAAAACTCCATCCGCTATTCGGTGGGTCATGCGGATACGTCCAGACCCGGTAACGAGGCCGTGCTCGCCAAGTTGTCCGAAGTATTGTTCGTCGAAACTCTGCGACGATATATCGCACTGCTGCCTGAGGAACAAACCGGGTGGCTGGCCGGCCTCCGCGACCCGGAGGTCGGGAATGCCTTGGCTCTGCTGCATCGCAAACCGGCCCATCCTTGACGATTGCCGCGCTCGCGAGCGAGGTAGGAATTTCTCGCTCCGTACTAGCCGAGCGTTTTCAGCGTTATCTCTCAGAAACCCCCATTGCCTACCTCACACGCTGGCGCCTTCAGATCGGCGCACAAATGCTTACATATACTAGCCGTGGCGTTGCGCACATCGCTGCTGAGGTCGGCTATGAATCGGAACCGTCCTTTAACCGCGCCTTCAAACGTGAGTTCGGTCTCCCTCCGGCCCGATTCCGCAGGCAATCGAAATCAGCCCCCAACACAGCCGTGCGCCACACAACGACGAACGGTCGCCGCAGTGCGAAACGATGAGCGATGCGGCGCATGCCGAGCCTCCATCTTCCAGTTCGTTGTTCGCGCTGTGTTAGATGTGTTATTAGTCGCTCTATCAGGAGAAACAACATGCAGGAACCGTTGACTCTGGAATGGCATAAGTTTCAGAAGTTGACTGAGGCGCGCTTAAAGTTCGCCAAAACACCCTGCGTCTACGTCCAGGCTGACCAAAATGGACATCCGATCCGTGTTGGCAAGGCATCAAAGGGACTTGAGGCTCGGTATCGTGGCGGGACGGGCTACGCGATCGATGCAGCCATGCACGATTCCAACAACTTGGTGTTCATCGCTGCTGTGCAGAAGGAACTATGCGAGGAGGTTGAGGGCGAACTGATCTGGCAGGGCAGACGTTACCTCGCTTACAACAACCAGGGCAAGATCTCGCTGCCCTTTCGTCGAATCGCGTTGAAGCACAGTGGTGTACCGCCCAAGTTTGACAAATTCGAAGCAGTCGAGAGTCCAACGCCCGGAATCCAGACTTAAGAGAGAAACGAAAATGGGGACATTCTAAATTTTGAAAACAAGAAGGTGCCGGAACCCTTTCGCGGCGCGTGGCGGGCCTGCTCTTTCCGCACTTTCCCCTCACCTCATATAGAATTCCCAGTAGGTCATCAGCCGCCGCCGAAGTTGGGCGGGTGAGAATGCGGCACGACGAAGGAGCAGAATAGCCCTGTGTCGTCATCTCTTGGGGCAGAACGGTGAGCGCCAAGCCTTACACAAGTATGGTCGAGGCCATTGAAGTGTTGAAGAAAAGAGGGTGCACATCAAACCTCGAGTTTCTCGATCAGGCGTTTCGAAACACCGGAAAAATCTTCAAGGCTGACGACCTGACCATCGCGGAACACGACCGGTTCGAGGGGACGAGCGATCCGGATCACAGGTTTCTTGTCTATGCCATAGAGAGTGATGCTGGACCCAAAGGGTTCGTCGCTGATGCTTTCGGTGTCTATGCCAATCCAGCCCTGGCCGTTTTGTACAGAACGTGAACATTCGAGAAGATATTGAAGGGTCAACACAGCGTCAGGACTCGTTTCATCTCGTCCGCGCCGGCGCCTTGCCATATCGATCTCTACGCCATTTCAACATGAGGGCATGTCGACAGTGAGCGAGAATACGACCAAACCGGTACGCGACTTGGTGGATACCATCTACCGCTCCGAATCGCGCCAGGTGCTCGCGACGCTGATTCGCCTGCTGGGTGATTTTGAGACTGCCGAGGAGGCGCTGCACGATGCCTTCGCCGTGGCAGTCGAACAATGGGCGCGCGATGGTGTCCCGGCGAATCCACGAGCCTGGCTCGTCTCGACCGGCCGTTTCAAAGCCATTGACGGCATCCGACGACGCACTCGACATGATGCGTCGCTGGAGGAACTTGCCAAGCAACTCGAAACCAATACCAGCGATCCCGATGAGTGGGACGACGAGCATGTCGAGGACGACCGACTACGGCTGATCTTTACTTGTTGCCATCCGGCCTTGGCGCCGGAGGCACAAGTGGCGATGACGCTCCGCGAAGTCTGCGGCCTCGCGACCGAGGAACTCGCACGCGCGTTCCTTACGAAACCGGCCACGATCGCCCAGCGGATCGTGCGCGCCAAGGCGAAGATCCTCGACGCACGCATTCCTTATGAAGTGCCGTCGGAGAAAGAGCTGCCGGATCGCCTGGACGCTGTGCTCCAGGTGATTTACCTCGTCTTCAACGAGGGGTATTCCGCGTCATCCGGTGGGTCGCTCACCAGGCACGATCTATCAGGCGAAGCCATCCGCTTGGGGCGATTGCTGATCGAATTGCTCCCGGAGCCTGAAGCAATAGGACTCCTGGCGCTCATGCTGCTTCACGATTCGCGGCGTGCCACGCGCACCTCGCCGAATGGCGATCTGATTCTTTTAGAGGATCAGGATCGCGCTCTGTGGAACCGGAATCACATCACGGAGGGAGTCTCGCTGGTAGTGCGGGCAGTGTCGTCAGACACAGTCGGTCCGTACACCATCCAAGCCGCGATCGCGGCGGCGCACGCTCAGGCTCCCAGCGCACCGGCCACGGACTGGACACAAATCGTGGCACTTTACGACTTACTGCTTCAGGTACACCTCTCCCCAGTCGTCGAACTGAATCGCGCTGCCGCGGTCGCAATGCGTGACAGTCCTTCGGCGGGACTCACCCTCATCGATGCGATCCTCGTCAGGGGGGTTTTGGAGAATTATCACTTAGCACACGCAGCACGGGCGGACCTCTGCCGTCGGCTCGGGCAAACAGCGGAAGCCCGAGTCTCCTATGAACGAGCCTTGAGCCTTACTCAGCAAGAACCGGAGCGGCGATTTCTCAAGAGACGGCTAAGCGAGCTGCCGAAGTGAAGCGGCAAGCCTGCGACAGTCAGATTTGTCGCAACGGCGTGTCGGCGGTTGCAGCAGAAGCGGTCACGAATGATGTGGGCTAGGAGTCTGTCTGAGTAATGCCTTTCTACTACAGCGAACGATCTGCCGGCATCTGCATCGTTCTCGGCGCCAAGAAATTCTCGACGTATTGCAGAGAATACGCCTCCGGTTTCTTGGAGCCTGCGGCCTTGCACTGCCAGCAGCTTGTTCGCTTCGCAACGAAGGATTACTCGGACAGGCTCCTAGGATTTACGTTTGAGGTGGCGGAGGAAGTTCGTCACGGAGACGATCTCGACTGATTCGACCTTCCCAATCGAAAGCAGGTCGTCGTCACCGCTGACGAGCCAATGGATTCCTGCAGATATCGCACAGGCAAGAAACTTCACGTCGTCTGGGTCTCTCAGTATAGGGGCCGAGATGGGTTTTACCCGAACGGTATCGACGAAAGGAAGTACATCTTCTTCAATGAGACTGAGAATCTCAGAACCCGTAAGCTTGAATTTAGAATAGGCCAGCACCCGCACATATTCCTCGAGTATCTCGGCAGAGACGACTGGGCAAAGGCGACCGCCTTGCCAAGCTGGAACAAGTTGTGAGGGAGGACCGGCAAACAACAGAGCTGAGACGAGGACGTTTGTGTCCAAGACGACTCGGATCACCGCAGCCGTCTCCCCCGTTCTCTGGCCCACTGAATGGCCTGGCCGATGTCAGAGGATTTGATCCCCAGGTCTCGGATTTTCTTTCGGATGGAGGCAAACCGACTACCATGCTCTGCGATTGTGACCGGTCGGAGCACCACGCTTCCCTCCCGCAGAGACACGTCAAAGTAGTCGGTGTCCGGTATCTCTTTCAGAATCTTCTTCGGCAACGTCACTTGGTTCTTCGACGTCTTTTTGGCTAGCATGAGCAGGGCCTCCAGGGTGTCAGGATATCTTACTTCCTTACTGTAAGGCAACTGAATACCTAACGCCTTGCAGCTCAGCCGCTTCCGGAATCTGCGCGGACTATCACTCGGTCACGAAACCTTGTCAAGCATCACATCCCAATGAAATCCTGTCACTCGGAAGCCAGCACGGTTGTATAGTATTCCAGGGCCTCACCAAGATCTTCGACTGAAAGTACCGGGACCGCTGTTTTCATGGCCGGCTTTTTCTTTTCGTTCATCGTCAATACTCTCTGATCTGATTAGAGGCGAGCTACAAGCTGCGGAGAGACTCCGCAGCATACTCCTTTACTTCAAATCCCTCGCTTGAATCCGGAGGCGAAAAATACTTCGTGATCGCATCGAACTCTGCTTCTGTCGTCACTTGCGAGCCTTCAGGACGTTGGTCAGTACGCCGCCGCAAATGGCTCTTGCATAACTCGTCGGAAGCCATAATGTAGTGAAGTACCACGCTTGCCCTCTGAGTATCGCAGAGAGATCGCGCCCATGCCCGCTCCTTCGGACCATTCCCGGCAAAATCGAATACGACGGAGATGCATGATCGAGCAGAGTTCTTACATACGGTTCGATTGCGGCTCTGAAACGAGCCGATCTGCTGAGATAGTCACTGAAATTCACGATCTCGCCAGGAAAGAGTTTTGAGAACCAGAGGTCCTCGCTGAACAGGACAGCGCCTGCATCTTCAGCGATCTGCTTCGCGAGTGTCGTCTTCCCGGACGCCAGTTTGCCGCAGAGAAAGTGGAGTGTCGAATTATGTTCGAAGCTACCATGTCTTTGGCCACTTCCGGTTCGGCAAAGTTGACCGCAACTGTCGCATCAATCTCAAGAAGTGGATCTCCCCTTAGAGATTTGCAATTGTCGTGCAACTGGCCGTTAGGCCGCTTCCTTCACGGAGCCACACTGCGCGCCACCTTTCAATTTCCCATTATAATTTCAAGGGGAGCCTGGTTGATCCTCGATTGCGCGCGTCGAACGAGCCCATTCTTATCGTGCGCGTCCCGCGAGCAGGGGACGGCCAGGCTACCCTTCCCATCCTTCTTAAGCCGCGCGTTGCGCGAGCACAGAAGATCATCAGTCTCCATCCTCCTCATCGTGGGAGTTCCGTGAGCACGGGGGACCAACCAGGCTACCCCTCACAATCTCTCATACTCCGCCCGCACCAACTGCGGGTCATACGTTCGTTCCAGCCTGCGGACAATGAAGTGACCCCGTGCCATCTCCTGGAAATGGTCGATAAACAAGACGTTGATCACCGCGCCTCCGACAGCGCCGATCACGGGTACAGCTTGCGCGGCGACCTTCTCGGACACGTTCACGCCAAAACGCACAGCCAATTGCGTGATAAACCTGACGATGGCTGGCGCGCCCTGTTCCACCAGACCTCTCTCGGCGATATACCACGCAGCCTCTGACACCGACTTCGCCAGAGCCCCACGTATGAGGAAGTAGGCGGATTCACTCGCGTCGTCGCTCTTGCTCCGCCCACCAAGAGCGAAAATCTCAAGGCAAGCGAGTTTGGCACTCGGTGTGTGGAGCCGTTCGCCCTCACTTCATGCAATATCTGCAATGGAACGCAGTATGATGGTGGTGGATACGGGCAATTCGAACGGGAGACCTAACAATCCGAAGGCCCCTCCACCCGCCCCGGTCGCCGCGACTGCGAGCTTGTGTAGAAACTCCCAAGAGTTCGCTTGCGGCTTATCGTCACGCGTCAACAGAGCAGCCTGCAGTGCCGTCTCCAGCGAACTTCTTGTCGCTTGATTCACGACCTCCGACCATTTTCCCGGCAGGAGTGTCAGCGCCTTCTCCATCGGCATGCCGATCAATCCCGTGATCTTCGCTGCGAGGCCAGGATTCTCAAGGAGAGCCTTCGCATACCGCAGTGCCTCTTGATCTTCGTACGATAGATTCACGAGATCCTCCTTCTCTGGGTGGCCGGCCAACGTCTGAGTTCAGCAGCGGCCGAAGGCGGTCGGCTGGAACGAAGGGTTAGGCGTCTTCATCGATTGTATAACCAGCATGCTGGAGCACCTTGATAGAGAGATCAATGAGCGCTTGGTGTGAAAGGTCATTCTTCGCATCGTTCCTGTGCCAAGCACAGATGCAAAAACCCGAGCTTGAAAGAGACGAATCGATATGATCTACGGTTGGCAGCAAGGCAAAGTCAGCCTTGTACTGATGTCTTCCTCTTTCGGATTCGTCGTTATTGTACTGGCTAATGAGGTGCCATGCTAGGTTTTCCCCGGTGTATACGTCTCGTCCTTCGCTACGCACAACAGCCTCATGTATGGTGGCTCGATACGCTGCGCCAGTTACTCCCTGGCACCCGCGCTTTCGATCACGTTTCACATGGACATCTGCCTTCCGTGCCAGCCACCGCTCATAGACCAAGAGGTGCAGGCGGCCTTCAAGGAAGGTTGGCAGAGGGCGCTGATGGCTCACGACTTAGGCCACTCCTTGTACTTCGATGGAGAGAGATCGATGTAATCTTCCTTCAGCAGATTGAGCATGGCTTGGTGCTTGAAATCTCTGAAGCCTCTGTTCCTGTTTTGGAACTGGAGCAGCCAGACATATACGTCTGCAAGTTGGAGGAACCGACTGAGATGCGAGTGTGTGAAGTGAACTGAATCCACTAGGCTCTGAATCTTTCGCCCATATTCGAAGTCGGTTCCATTGGCACGATAGCTGGAAAGAGTAGAAGCGAAACGCGCTGCGTGGCGATCGTTCTCTCGGTCCCCAATGAGCATGCCTAGGGCTTTATTCGCCTTGACGAAGTCATTGGCTCTCTCGCAGAGAAACATAAACGCGATGTCCTCAGGAGATTGCCCAGCACTGAGACGGCTGTTGTTAATCTGGATCTCAATTAGCTTGACCTCAGGAAGCGACAGTATCTCGGCGAGTTTACCGATTAGTTCAACCCTGCGACCTGGGTCGGTCCAGTCTTTGAAATTTCCTTTGCGGTGATAAATCTCTGCGGCGTGGAATTCAGTTGAAGCGGTTAGCTCATCCGTTCCAAACACCTCCTCGGCAAGCAGCTTAATCTTGCCCTCGACCTCGCCAAGTTGTGCTTCTTCTATGCAAACCGCCCCGATGTGATAGTGCGAATAGTTGGGGTCGTGCTTCGCTTCGTCGAAGAAGATCAGATGCATGGCCGAGTTAGCTCCTAAACGCCCTAACTATTACTATTAGATGAGCCGCGATAGAAACCATGATCTAACGGCCTGTTGATGACAATTCCCGTATCAAAAAACTCTATTCTGCATGAAATATCACTTGCTTACATGAACTTGTCAATTGCCCATACTCAGACGTGGAACCTGCTGTCGATTTCGACCTTGCCCGACGACTATCTTATGTCAACACTACTTCCCCACAAATAGGAGGATGCCATGGCGAAACGAGTGCAGAAGCGGAAGGTACAGCCATCCCGGCCGGCGGCAAGTGTCTGTTGGTTCGATGTTCCAGCCGATGATCTTGGGCGGGCTAAGAAGTTCTATCGCTCGTTGTTCGGCTGGAAGTTCGCGAAGTTGTCCGCGGCCGTAGTCGACTACTGGCATATCGACACCGGTGGGAAGGATGCTTCGCCGGACGGCGGACTCCTGCCGCGCGTGCATCCCGGGCACTCCATCACGGTCTACGTGGCCGTCCCATCGGTTGACAAGGCAGTGGCAAAAGCCCAAAAACTCGGAGGAACCGTTTGCAAGCCGAAGACCGCTGTGCCGCACATGGGCTACTTCGCGATCTGCGAGGATACGGAGCACAATACCTTCGCGCTCTGGGAGATGAACCAGCGCGCGGCGTGACGAATACGCATTCGATCGCACACTTATGAAGGAGCACACGATGAAATATCTTTGCTTGGTCTACGTTGAAGAGAGGACACTCCACGCCATGCCGCAGAACGAGCGGGTCGCGCTGTCGGATCAATCCATGGCCTACTGTGACGAACTGCAGAAAAACGGCCAACTCATCGGGGCCTCGCCTCTTCACCCGGTAGAGACCGCGACGACGGTGCGGGTGCGAGGTGGGAACGTCTCAACGATCGATGGGCCCTTTGCCGAAACGAAGGAACAGCTGGGTGGGTACCTTC
>JBBRRN010000127.1:0-8866 GCA_038200685.1 Nitrospirales bacterium | reverse complement strand
TGATCTTGAGGAGCTTCGCAGCCTTCGTACGATTGCCCACGGTCTGCCGGAGCGCCTGAAGAATCCGCACATGTTCCGCTTGGTGGAGAGCCCCGCGCGCAACGGTACGGAGATCGTGCGCTGCCGGATCTGATCCCATTGCGACCATGTCTTTGCAGTTGAGCTCAGGACCGGTGGTCGTCACCACGGCTCGTTCAATGTAATGTTGTAGCTCCCGGACATTACCAGGCCATGGAGCCTGGACGAGCACCTGCATCACATCCGGCAACACGTGCCGGATCGGTTCCCGGTGACGCTTACAGGACGCGGCAACGAAGTGCTGCACCAAGAGCGGGATGTCTTCCCGCCGGTCTCGGAGCGGAGGAAGAGGCAACGGCAGCACTGCAAGCCGGTAGTATAAGTCCTGCCGAAAGACCTTGGCCTTCACAAGTTCGGTCAGATCCTTATTTGTCGCCGAAATGACACGCGCATCGATCTTGATCGGTTGGTTTCCCCCAACCCGCTTGATCTCTCCCTCCTGAAGCACCCGCAGCAACTTGGCTTGAAAGACCGGCGTCGTGTCGGCGATCTCGTCGAGGAAGATGGTCCCGCTGTCTGCCTCCTCGAACAATCCGCGCTTGGAAGCATGCGCGCCGGTGAAAGCTCCCTTCATATGGCCGAACAACTCACTCTCCAACAGCGTTTCCGGCAGCGAACCGCAATCGACGACGACGAACGGCTTATCCCGCCGATAACTGGTCTGGTGAATCGTTTTGGCCACTAGTTCCTTGCCGGTCCCGCTTTCCCCATGAATCAGTACAGTTGCGGAACTGTCTGCCACGAGCCTGATCATATCGAGGATTTCTCGCATCGGTGCGCTTGAGCCGATCAGCTCACCCAATTTCGAATCGCATTTCACGTCCTGATTCGCACGGCTGATCTGCCTGACAGGCTTCGGCGGCGCCTTGAACAACACCAGCACGGTCTCAACCTCGCCGCTGCTTGATACAAGCGGAAACGCCTGATGCATCCCACAGGCTGTTCCATCCCCTCCAGAGGAACAGGCCACGGATTGGACCTCGGGAGATTCATACAGCTTTGTCGCCGGCAGGTGCCACAGGGATCCTTCCGGTGAGCAAAGGCCTCATAGCACTTCGCCTGATGGCCGGACCTCCGGGAGGCATCCTCAGACCATGCAGATTCATTGGCATAGACCACGTTGAAACCGCGATCCATGACTGCCACTCGCTCGGAGAGCCCGCCGGCTAACTGCTTGATGGCTTCCAGTCGAGCTACGAGGATGGGGTCAGTGCAGGAGGGAACGCTAGTGGATAGTTTTTGAGATCCGGCCATCTCATACCTCTCGCAGGCTGCATACTGATTCTATATCAAAGTCTCAGTCGATTTCTCCATCCACTGCCGGGCCTAAGAGTCGTCGCACCGCATCTTTCAACTCGCTGATACGAACCGGCTTATCGAAGTAGGCTTCGACCCCGAGGGCCAAGGCTTTGACTTTCGTCTGCTGGTCTCCAAATGAGGTGATCAGCACCAGCGGCACGCCCGGAGCAAACGTCCGAAGCCTGGCGATATAATCCAAGCCCCCCGCCGGCATACGGAGATCCGTGAGAATCAGCGCTGGACGGGTATCGAGCACCGCTCGCAGAGCCTCGTCTCCATCAGCCGCTTCTCGGATAGACACCCCCAGATCATAGAGTTCATCGCAAAGGAGACTCCGCATCTCCCGATCATCTTCAACGATGAGTACCACAGCAGATTTCCTTTCCTGTGCCATCTAACCCCCTAGATCCAGCCTCATTCGCATTCTGGCAGGACAAGATGCACAACCCATGCAAGCCATCCCCCCTTGCCGACGAGGAGGGCTGGATTACAGAACTGATTAAACTTGCTTGAGATTTCCCTAGAAGGAACAGGACTGAGGTTAGGACATGCGCAAAGGTTTGATGAGAATTGCGACAGACACCCTTCCCCTTCTGTCGCAATCTGCGACAGAGGAAAACCAGCCTGATGATCGAACTCCTCAGGATGAGAGAGTTGGTGTTGGTGAGGAAGTAGCTGAGCGCTCGGCTCTGTCAAGGGGAAGCCGGATCCAAAAGGTCGTCCCCTTGTCGACGACACTTTCCGCAGTAATAGTCCCGCCATGTTCTTCAACGATACCCTTCACGACCGTAAGGCCGAGACCAGTTCCCTTCCCGAAATCTTTGGTCGTGAAAAATGGCTCGAATATCTTCGAGCGCATCTCTTCCGGTATTCCGTGGCCGGTATCGGAAACACCAAGACGCACATGACTATTCTCTCGATTGAGGCTCAACCTGAGCCGCCCCCCATCCGGCATGGCATGGAGGCTATTCGTCACCAGATTGATCAGCACCTGGACAAGCTGGTCTCGGTCGGCATGGATAGACGGCAAATTCGCCTCGATCGCCTTTTCCACCGTGATACGGTTGTGAGTCATCCGCTCCTGGAACATCTCCAGGCTATCCTCCACGATCTCACCGAGATCGACAACCTGCCGATCCGGCGGCTTCCGCCTGGCAAAGACAAGGAGCTGGTTCATGACCTTGGTGATCCGCTCGATCTGCGTGATGATGGTGGCAAGCCCTTTCTTCATCCCTTCATCGGCTGTGCGTTGGAGCAGATATTCCGCACGCCCGAGAATCACATTCATCGGCGTACCGATTTCGTGCGCCATGCCGGAAGCCAGTGTGCCAAGCTCCGCAATCCGTTCCGTTTTGCGGAGCTGTTCCTGCATAGATTTGAAATCGGTGATATCGAGGCCGGATGTCACGACATAGTCGACCTTCCCACTGGAGTCCGCGATGACCGTATTCGACCAGGAAATTCGTCTCAAAAACCCGCCCTTCCCCATCCAGTGATTTTCATAATCGCTACGCGGCTCGCCGCTCCGAAGCCGCTCGAACACCGCTTTCACAACGGCGACCTCATCGGGAATAATGAACAGGTCCCACACATGTCGGCCCATCACCTCTTCAGAGGAGTAACCGGTCATCTGCTCACAAGTACGATTGAATCGCAGAATCCGTCCCTCCCGATCCAGCACGACGACAAGCGCCCCGGCGGTCTCTAGCACCGCGTCGATGAAATCCCGCTCCTTCTGGAGCGCCTGTTCTGCCCGTTTTCGCGCACCGATATCCACGATCGACGCCAAGACTCTCAACCCATCTGGCGTCCGAACCGGATTGAGGCCGATCTCCAATGGAAACTCCTGTCCATCTTTTCTCACACCATAGAGATCCCGCCCTTTTCCCATGGCGCGTGACTCGGAGTGAGCAAAGAATTTCGCCCGGTCTCCGGCATGATGCGACCGCATACGTTGAGGCACAAGCATTTCAACAGGCTGCCCAATCAATTCAGTTCGTTCATAGCCGAACAGCTGCTCAATCTGCTGGTTCACCAAGAGGATGGTACCATCTTCATCCACCATCAGCATCCCGTTCGGCGACGCTTCGACCACAAGGCGAAATTGCTCCCCGTCCCGCTTGCGCTCGGTGAGATTGCGTACAATCGCCGCAAGACCTGTCGGTTTCCCGTCATCCCCCTTCACCGCAAACAGAGTGATGGACACGGGAACCTGGGAGCCATTCTTCCGGAGATAGTCGATTTCATATTCGACCGGCTTGCCGGTCTGGAGAACTTGAGCCACAACACGATCCCCCTGTTCTTTGTGCTGTTCGGGAATCAAGTCCCGCGCATTCATCCTGAGCAGCTCTTCCTTTGAGAAACCGGTCAGTTCGGAAAATGCTCGATTGACGAGGAGGATGGCCTCATCGGAAGCGGCATAGCCGATCGCGTCCACTGAGGCTTCGAAAATATCTTCAAATTGTTTCTGCACTGATGAGTTTTTCCTGCACACACTTGTAGTGGATCAAACCCAGCACGACGCCCCACAGAACACGCGTGCCAAACGTGAGATTGAGCATGCCCTACAGGATCGCATACCAGACGTCTCGAGAAACACTTCGCTCCAGATGAAGGCTGTAGCAATGACGAAGTAGTAGATACGGTCACGTGTGCGCGGAGAGAAAAACTTCAGCAGCAAGAAAACGATAGAGAAGACCGGAATCGCCCACAATACAGCGCGCATGGCGAGACTGTCGACAACCTTCATACGATCGATCCCGGCCTGAAGTGGGATTGCCTGTCCATAATCCCGATTCGACGATCAGAAAGAGGGGTCATTCCTCTGGATGAAGCTTGCCTTCGATTTCGGCAAGCTTACGATACAGCGTTTTGCGGTCGATGCCAAGCGCGTGGGCGGCCTGATATTTGTTTCCGCCGGTCTTTTCGAGGATCTTGAGGATGTATTCTTTCTCCACTTCGTCCAGCGGCAGGGTCCGCTCAGCCGCGTCGTCGAGCACGCGCCGATCGCCACGAGCCCCCTGAATCGTCGAAGGGAGATCGTCGGGAACGATCTTTTCACTTCGGCTGAGTGTGACGGCCCGCTCGATCACATTTTCCAATTCCCGTACGTTACCGGGCCACATATAGTCCACCAGCATCGCCAGCGCAGATTCGCTCACTCCCTGTATTTGTTTTCCACGAGAGGCTGCACACTTCTTCATGAAGGCCTCCACGAGCAATGGGATATCTTCGCGCCGCTCGCGCAAGGGAGGCAGGCGCAGTTCGATCACATTGAGCCGGTAATACAAGTCCTCACGAAAGCGTTTCGCCTTAACCTCTTCCGTCAGAAGGAGATTCGTCGCCGCAATGATGCGCACATCGACAGCGATCGGTTTGTTGGCGCCCACCCGGCGGATCTCTTTCTCCTGGATCGCGCGCAAGATTTTGGCCTGCAACATCAACGGTAGTTCGCTGATCTCGTCGAGGAATAAGGTGCCCTTCTGGGCCTCTTCGAAGAGGCCCCGTTTGTCCGCCTTCGCATCAGTAAAGGCGCCTCGCATATGGCCGAACAGTTCGCTTTCGAGCAGCTGTTCCGGAATGGCGGCACAGTTGACGGGAATAAACGGCGCATCTTTGCGATCGCTATTATAATGAATCGCCTTGGCCACTAACTCCTTGCCGGTTCCGCTCTCGCCGGTGATCAATAGATTCGTCGGACTGTCGGCGACACGCCGGATTAGGTCGAATATCTCCTGCATCGGTTTGCTCTTGCCGATAATCTGATGAAAACTGTACTCCTTGTGAACCTCGCGCCGGAGCCTGTTCACCTCGTGCCGCAACGAAGCTTCACGGATCACACGTTCGACGACACGAACCAACTCTTCGTTTTTCACCGGCTTGGTCAAGTAGTCGCTAGCGCCCCGCTTCATGGCCTCAACCGCCGTATCGACCGATCCAAAGGCTGTCATGAGGATGACTCCGATGTCCGGATAGAGACGCCTGATCTCCGCCAACAACTCCGTCCCCTGCATTCCTTTCATCCGCAAATCCGTCAGCACGACGCCGCAGTCTTGCTCAGTCAACAGCTTCAAGGCCTCTTGCCCACTCTCCGCCGTCGAGACCTGATGTCCGCGATCCTTCAACACATCATGAATAAGCTCCCGCATTTCCGCATCGTCATCGACGACAAGAATTGCGCCCCATTCTTCGGTCATGCCGCACTCCTTCTCCGGCAGGATGCTGAAAAAGTCACTTTTCTCACCCGCCCAACCCCGGCGCGCCGAGGCGCGCCATTTCCCATACATCGCTCTCGGCTCATCGAAATCCTCAACGTACCCCGCCTGGGAAATGAGCTGTTACGACAGCCCGGGGTTGGGCGGGTAGAAATGTTACGCCCTCGGTTTCGAATCGCCTGCGGCCTTGCTGAAGAACTTTTTGAGCACCCTGCATGGTCGTGTCCTGTTGTCTCAAACATTCGAAACATTGGATTTCCTAGAGCCGACACCACTGTTCCTCATTCTGCCAGCGACCGCATGTCAGAGGCTACCCTGGCGCAGAAAGCTACACATAGACCTCCCTCTTGGGGAGGAACGCGACATTATTCGCTCTATTATTGAAGTTTCTGCCAACTCACGGACATAGATCTGCAAAGGTGGGACCAACGGTGTCCGTATCCCGGCTTGGAACAGCCACAGACACCATTTGTGAGACAGTAGAATGAGTCTTCGCTGATCGGCACGGAGGGAATCGAAGGAGAGTACCTATTTCACCTTGGAGAAATCGGCAACGATTCTCGCCTCATGTCCCTCCTGAAGATTCACGACGAACACGGACGCCGCCGTGGGATCGAATGTTTCATAGGCAAAGAGCGCGGTAAAGCGTGATCGATAGGTTGGTCCGGCTCCCTCATTCTTTCGGCCACGTTCGGCTTTTCCGATATCGATGGGCTTGATCCTCTTGGAGCCCTGCTGTAACTCGATCAAGGCGCCTTCTGCAAAGTATTCGTCGTCGCCACACAGCTGAACCTCGATTTCCATATTCGGCATGTCTACGACTTTCTTAATGAACTCCTCGGGCATGCGCACATCCACCTTCCGCTTCTTAGACTCCGCCGCTTCCTGTCTGCCAAAGGCTTCAAGTCGATAGCGTTTGGTTCGGAGGATGGCGCTGGCTCCGCAGGAATCTTTCTCTGGGTCAGCGCCCACACGCGTAACGAGGGAGGCTTGCTGAAGAACCTTCTTGACGTCTTCCGGGGTGTTGGCTTTCTCCATCGGCGCTCGCCCTACTTCTAAGGCCTTCTGCGCCTCTTCAGGTGAAAGCTTCACCTCGATCGCAGAGACTGGCTGGAGGCCGACGACTGTCAACAGGCCCACAACCGCACAGGCGGCAACGCCACCAATTCGCGCCGCCGATATCAGGTATCGCACGCTCATGACTCCCTCCGTACACACAACAGCGATTGATATTGATGAAGCGGCATTGTACGAAAGCTCCCTACCCCTTTGCAATTAGGCTGAGAAGCGAGCCCAGTTGGCATAGGGCTTGACGGCATAGAGTGCGTCGAGATCGATCGGCACCTTCACGCCAACTTGCAGAAGCAGCTGAGAAACTAGGAGGAGCGGCAGACCGACCACGGTCGGGAAATCTCCGTCGATGAAATCGATCAGATCGCCACCCTCTCCTTGGATCGAATAGGCTCCGGCCTTGCCGAGGCTTTCGCTTGTCGCCAGATACCGTTCATGCGCCAGTTCATCGAATGGCTTCATTCGAACGACAGTCGTAGACAATGCGACCGTATCTATTGCGCGAGCTGAACAGACGAGCGCGACCGCCGTATGCACGTGATGCCCGCGGCCAGCCAGACGCCGGAGCATCCCACGAGCATCCGTCAGATCGACCGGCTTCCCAATCACATCGTTATCCAACTCAATCACTGTGTCACTCCCCAACACAATCGCTTCAGACTCTTGCCTCGCGACCGATTGGGCCTTGCCCTGCGCGAAGGACCGTACTTGCTCGATCGCTGGACGGTCAGCCTCCAGCCGTTCATTAAAGGATGGGTTTTTGACATTGAACGGGATGCCTAACAAGGCAAGCAACTCGTGGCGACGGGGAGAGGTTGAAGCCAGAATGATCGGCATCTACAACGCCGGAGAGGGTTCAACAGAGAGCAGCATTCGATCGGAAGCCTCGAGGAAACTTGCACAGTGCGTATGAAAGTCGGCGAGCACCTGCTCCAGGTCAGCAACTGAAGAGACTCGAAACATATTGGCTCGCAGCGAAGCGGCATGAGGAAACCCTTTGCAGTACCACCCCAGATGTTTGCGCATCCGCCGAAACTGACCCTGTCCACAGGCCGTTTCGAACCGTCTGGCATGATCGAGCAACGCCTCGAAGCGAACATCGAGCGGCGGCACCCACGGTTCAGGCCCTTCTTCAGACCGATGTTGCTGCAAAACTATTCGCGCGTCCTCTTTCTGCCGAAAGAACCAGGGGGCTCCCAGCGCCGCTCGCCCGACCAACACACCATCGACTCCAGAGTCCCCCACACGACGGATGATGTCATGGTAGCTATGCACGTCCCCGTTGCCGAACAATAGCGTCTCGCTCCCCTTCACAATCTCCGCCGCCCGAGCGATGGCATTCCAATCTGCTTCCCCTCGATACATTTGCTGCAAGGTGCGTCCATGGAGAGAAATGACCGCGGGCTGTTCCCTGAGGAGATGTTCGATCCATTCGTCGACGACCACTACGTCGTAGCCAAGGCGTGTCTTCACAGACAGGGGGATCGTGCGCCGAACGAGCGGGCAGGCATCCTGCCGCTGCTCATTCATCCTTCGAAGCGCCTCCACTCTGCCCGGCTTGAGACCTGCGCCATCAAGCGTCTGACCAGCCGCCCAATCGGCGATCCCCTGCCGAGCGGCCCGCATAATGGCTTGCGCTACATCCGGTGTTCGAATCAGTCCTGCCCCCGATCCGGAAGACGCCACACTCCGCGAAGGACAGCCCATGTTGATATCTAATCCGTCAAACCCCAACTCACACACAGCGTGAGCGGCCTGATAGAAGAGGTCCGGCTCTTTCCCATAGAGTTGCGCGACAATCGGCCGTTCCGCCTCATGATAGATGAGGGAGTCCAACAGGAACTCCGGTCCCCGGCAAACGTCATGCACATGTGTGAATTCTGTGAAGGAAACATCCGGTTTCCCGTGCATCGCCACGGTATGGCGAAAGGTCGCATCGGTGACCCCATCCATCGGCGCCATCCCGATGACCGGTCTGGGGAGTGACTGCCAGAAACTCATCGTGTCCGCTCCATATCCATCACCGGTTCCACCACTTCATTCGCCTCAGCATAGGCCTGGCGCAAGATATCACATTCCTGTTGTGCGCAGCCCTGTAGGTCCAATGCACGTTCCGTCACAAATTCGAGAAACCGTTCGATCTTCAGAAGGAAGAAATCATACGAGTGCGTAAGCGGTCGTGGGGACCGAAACCAGAATGCCAC
>JBBRRN010000126.1:0-8879 GCA_038200685.1 Nitrospirales bacterium | reverse complement strand
GCTGCTGGTCTTCAAGAAACAGCTCACGCAACTGGAACAACGCCGCTTCAATCGCTCGTGGATAGACACGACTAGACAGCGCCTGCATGACCTGAGAAGAGACAAAATGATTCAGATTTTTCACAGTCGGTAGATGCGCGAAGGCATTGCGTGTCGCGAATTCGATTGGACGCGCGACACGGTCCAGCCATTGCTGAAACTGTTCAGGGGGGTTCGGCTCGGAAGAGCGCCGTATCACAATGGCGGATCGTATCACAGCCTCTCCTCCTCCTCAACGAGCTGAAAGGGGAATGTATAGAGCGCATCATCTGTCCGGTTTTTGTAGTACGAGATCTGTCCTGGCAGGATGTCCCTCAAGGAGAGCCACCATGACAAACCCTACGGAAGGTGACAACAACACGGGTTGCTGAGCTCTACGAATGACGAGAAAGGCAAGACCTCATGATGGCGGAAACAGGGAAATGTTAGGGGTCACGGATTGTACTGCTCGCCGACGTGGCGGAGGAGTTGCAAAGTCAGCGGATCGGGTGGCTCTCGGCCCGTGCGATGCTGCACAACTAAGCGCTGCGCATAGTGCCGCGGGGGAGATCTGGCACACCGGCTGGACCGTCAAACATCTCAACGAGCATTGATAACAGGAACATGGCGGACACGGTCTTATCACTGGACCAAGAATACCATGCAGACAACCGGGGGCTTGCCTCGCGCAAACAAGAAACGGCTATACAACCCGTTGCCAGGCATACGGCTACATCAAGGCACTTCCTCTCCTGTGAGCGGAGCCTGATCGCGCCTGGAGAAGGACGGCACGAATATACTCTCCGGAGCGTATGCGTGGTCATTGAGATGAGAGATTCATCAGTGTACGTTCTATAAAACGGAGCCCTCACTTCTCACTCACGGATGAAAGAATACGCATGGTGGGCAAGAGTCGTCTGAAATACATATTTGCCACAGCTAAGGAGACCCCCATTACCACATATTTGCCAAAATCCTGGAGCCCCTCCGAGCGGTAGTTCAGGCCGCTACACGATTGGCCCCCAATGAGTGCCTGCCTATCTCACCGGGATGGCCCTAGCCTTTTGATCATTGCGAGCCCCGCTCTTGTCCCCCATCGGCACCTAGTCTCTGTCACCGGCCAACAGCCAGCAGATGTCTTTATACCAAGAAACCGCTTCATCCACGCGCATGTGGTGTGTGGCTGACAATACCTTGATGCATCCCCATCGCCACCAAATACGACTTTCCGCCAAGATATGTAGGCGATGAATACATGAGGATCACGAAATCCAGATCGCGTGAACCACGATCCATCTGGCTAACCGAAGTCAACCCTAGAAATATTTGCCTAAATATGTGTCATGGAAGACTGACACGTTCGCTATGCCAACCTGTCTATGTTAAACTACCCCCACATGTAGCTGGGTCACGACCCTATCCCTCGCGCCTTGACTCCCTCCCTCTAGACTCTGCGCGATCGATCTCTAGTTTCCCTTCTGGTCCGCACACACGGCTTATAAAGGAAGCCGCGGGTATCATTTATCCGTGTCACGTTTGCCCTTGTCCGATATAGAGAGTCGGGAGACCGTGAATGCCCGTGCAGACGTTGATTGAATCAACAGACCACGGAGAGTGACATCCCAAGGCCGCCAATGCCAGTCATTAGGATGAAAAGGGCTCATGAACCAGACAAAACAGCAACCTGAAAATGCACAATCAGCCACATTTGCCATCACCCCCTCGGGTATGGCGATCAAGATCAGCAGTCGCCAAGGGATTTGGACCATCATCCTCTTTTCCGCTATTTCCATCTGTGCTGTGATCGGGGTTCCTCTCTACGGATATCTCTATCACTACACCTGGCTGGACTGGTCACTATTTGGACTGCTCTATGTCGTCAGCGGCTTGGGCATCACCGTCGGTTATCATCGATTGATGGCCCATCGGAGCTTCAACTGCCCGAACTGGGTCAAGTGCACACTCTTAATCGGGGGCGCCTGGGCGCTCCAGAACTCCGCCATCAAATGGGCCGCTGATCATCTGCGTCATCACGCGCACTGCGACGGGGAGAAAGATCCTTACAATGCACAACAAGGCTTCTGGCATAGCCACTGTGGATGGCTCTTTACTCCTGATCGATACGCCGACCCAAAATATGCGACTCGGGTTGCAAACGATCCCGTTGCCATCTGGCAACACAAATACTATCCCCTTCTGCTCCTCGCTGGCCTGGCCGGCACATTTCTCGTCGGTTTTCTCTTCGATGGTGTGATGGGCGGAATCGGCTGTTTTCTCCTCGCCGGCATCGGACGCACATTCGCCGTACTGAATTCGACGTTCTTTATCAACTCCATCTGTCATCTCTGGGGACGGCAACCGCACGGCACATCAGACTCCAGTCGGGACAGCTGGCTCGAACGAACTGATACATGACAAAGGACACCTCGATGGGGAAACGAGTCCTATATGTAGGAGGACTTCCGGACAGGGTTTCAGACTGCGAGTTACGCGGCATCTTCACCTCTTACGGTCTCGTTGCCAGAGCGTATGTCGTCAGATTTAAACATACTGGAAAGTCCGCCGGGTATGGATTCGTGGAAATGGGGTCCGGTGAACAGGCCTTAAATGCCGTAGTCGCCCTTGAAGGAACCGAATGGGATGGACACCTTCTCAGACTATATGTCACCCCCTACGCAAACCAGGCCATATAAAATCAAACACGTGACGGAAGGAACGTATGTATGAGCCGTACCAACTTGGACCCAATCATCACGTTTCCAGATGGATCGCACCTCTTGATCAGCACTGCCTGCTCAAAAGAAGGAAGTTTTTCTTGTGCCCTCTACACGGCAACCATCGAAGCAGATGACCGGGGGACCTTCCGCGTCATCTCCAACCATCTCGATGCAGCCACATGCCTCATTGCACAAGAAGACGCGTATAGTTATGCCCAACGTCTCTACCCAAGATCAGCAGAGACGATGAAGAGGCCACCCTATCTTATCTGGCCGGGGCCCGGCCCCACCGGCAATGTGGATATCTAAGTCGGTTGTCTGACCCTCTCGCTCCATATAACAACCTCAATCTACAGTGGGCACCTCCGTCAAGACACTCATGCAGTGAGTAGAGGGTACTCGGGTACATGTAGCGGAACGGCGCTGCCCTGATGTTCTGTTTCTTCTTGTATTTCTGGGGGAGGTGTTGCGGTCTCACCGAACTGGTCCACCATCCTGGCCCCGCCTCCACTCGCTCTCCATTTAGAGCTCGTCCAGCGTCACGTAATTCAACAACTGGTGTCATCGCTCCGTGTTATAAAACACAACGTAGTCCGTCAATCCCCGCTGTAATTCAGACAGCGTGCTGTACCCTCTCAGATAGACGTCCTCGTACGTGACGCCCCGCCAGAGCCGTTCCACAAAGATGTTATCCAAGGCCCGACCACGGCCGTCCATGCTGATGGCAATGCCGTGTGCCTTGAGCACACCGGTGAACGCCGCTGAGGTGAACTGCCAGCCCTGATCGGTGTTGAAGATCTCGGGGGTGCCGTAAATCTGCAAGGCGTGCTCCAGCCCTTCCACGCAGAATCCGCTCTCCAGCGTGTTCAACACCAGCTAAGACAGCCCGCGATGCGATTACCAGTCGAGCACGGCCACCAGGTACACAAATCCACGCGCGAGGCGGATGTACGTAATATCCGTACTCCAGACCTGGTTGGGCCGTATCACCAGCACGCCTCGAAGCAAGGACGAATGCACCGTGTGCTGCGTGTGCGGGCGGCTGGTATTTGGCCCGGTGCCATGCCCGCAAGGCCCATTACGCCCATCAGTCGTTGCACCCGCTTGCGGTTAATCTGGTGCCCGACCCCGCGCAGGTACTACCGGATCGTGCGGCTGCCGTAAAACTGATGCCGGATGTATTCCACGTCAATCAGTCCCCGCAATGTCCATTCCTGCTCGTCCAGTGTGGCGCAGAGCGCGGGACCACGTCACCCCGGTCAATGCACAGTGCCTGGTCAGGGGCAGTGGTTCATGGGGGCTCACCCAGCCTGTCCGCGCGGCTACAGGCCTAGCCCAGACTTTTTTGAGCCAATCCACTTCCATCTTGAGCCGCCCGATCTCGGAATAGAGCCGCTCCAGACTCGCCGACGGGTCAGCCGGTTTCGGAGCACGCTTGGCGTCGAAAATGTCTGCCGCCGGTTCGTACAGGTCCTTCGTCCACGGCCCCACCTGGGTCGGATCGCCCCTCTATTCCTGGGCAATCTCGTGCACCCTCTTGCCCCCTCGGATCGCCTCCAGTGCCACCGTGGCCTTGAACGGCCCACTGAAATGCTTGCGCGTACGTGCATTCATGATCTGCTCCTTTTTTACAGCAGGCTACCACCTTAAACTACTGTCCTGAAATTGGGGTCCACGATAATCCTCGCGCTCTCATACAATCCCTCCTTCGTCGGACAGGCACTTCACAATGTGGAAAACCAATGTCTATAGCTTTTCACAGATGCCTCTGGTAGGATGTCCTCGTTTCACGCGGCGGGCCTCGCATGAAACAGCGAATGGAACGGCCCATCACCGATGTTGTTGTTACCGAGAATCTGACCGGAAGCTCGATCCAAGTCGCTGCACTGTTCGCGTCTTCGGCCCGTCCCTTCCCCTCGTGTATGTGTTCTCGAGTCTCAATCAATATCAATTTCAGAAGGAGGAACCCCCATGGGTTCAAAACTTTATGTCGGCGGGTTGCCCTATGCGGCAACTGAATCACAACTTACCACCCTCTTCGCGGCGCACGGCACCGTCGAGTCTGCGCGTGTGATCACGGACAAGTTCACCGGGCAATCGCGAGGCTTCGGCTTCGTCGAGATGGCCACACAAGAAGAAGCCAAAGCCGCGATTACCGCGTTGAACGGCTCACAAATGGACGGACGCCCCCTGACGGTCAATGAGGCCAAGCCACAAGAACCACGGACGGGTGGCGGTGGCGGTGGCGGCGGCGGCGGTCGTTTCGGCGGTGGTGGTGGTGGTGGCGATCGCGGCGGTCGCGGTCGTTTCTAACATAGCGCTCACAGGCTCTAGCTGCAGAAGGGGCGCTTCAGTTGAAGCGCCCCTTCATGTTTTATCATGTCCCTCCCATCTCACGTTCACTTTCCTCTAGCGAACAACTCTCAGTCTGTCGCGGCCCAGACCCATTACACTGGCAGGCCTCATGAAATGTGTCTTTGCCGCCCTCGAACACTGTTTCAATCAACAGTGACACTGGGAAAATTCACGCCTCATGTGAGTCATACGGAGTGCACACGCTGCATACAGGCTGTGACTATCGATGAGAATTCTTGGAGGAATCGTCCAATCGTGTCACACTAATTTTTAATGACCGAGAGACCGCATATGCGATGCAACCAACGAACACGCTTTCTGCCTCTGATCATTACCCTCGGGTTCACCACAGCGTTATGCGCAACACCCAGCGTTGCAGGAGATATCACCCTCTTGAGTATTGGCCCTCGCATTGGCTTCGGTGAGAAAATCCCCTTCATGGGGAAAGAGCAAACATACTATTTTCACCTGTACGACGTCGCAGCGACCATCAAGCTCCCCTGGTCCTGGCCGCTCGGTGAGAGCACGTGGGGTGTCGACACCAGACTGCTCACAAGCGCAGGGCTACTGACGGGGGGAAATGAGAGTGGTCTGATAATGACGGCCGTGCCTGTTCTCGCACTGAGCGGCTGGAAGGGGCTTCTCACCTTAGACGCCGGACTGGGAGCAGGACTCTTCAGCAACCATACGTTCGGTGTGCAAGATTTCGGGGGTCCTGTTCAAATTGTCGCAACCTTGGGGGCTCAAGTCAGTCCATTTTCACACACCTATGCCGGCGTTCGTATCCACCACTTCTCAGATGCCGGACTGTACGGAACATCAAGCCTGGGCGTGGACATGTACATCGCAGAACTCGGATACCGGTTTTAATCAGGACATCGCTGAGCTGTCGATTCCTTCGCAGGTAAACAACCAGGCAAAGCCTACCGCCTACGGCTTCCACCCCGACAACACACATCGCTGTGCAACGAGTGGTATGAAGCTCCCCACATCTTCCGAGACCGTTCTCATCACCTCGCCTGCCAATCCCTGATCCTCAAAACACTCGTACACATCATCGAGAAAACCACCACGGAGCAGCGGATGGTGGAGAAATGCCTGGCCAGCGCCGGTCGCCACCTCCAACGGATACTGGGCTACGACAATACGCGAGCAATGAAGCCGTTCCAGCCACCCACGAGCATCTTCGGCTGACGGACGTTCGGCAAGATAGGCTTCCAACCGCTGTCGCTCCGCCACAAGACCACGAACTGCCATCTCCTGATCGATCCGCAGCCATAGCGACTCGAATGTGCCGAGCGAAGGAAAGGTCAACACCAGTTGGCCTCCTGGCTTGAGATGTTCCAGCAATCCCTGAACGGCTTCGAACCGGTTGGGGCGGAAAAACATCACGGAAAGGTTGCCGGTGATGCGGTCGAAACAGGGCAGGTGCTCAGGCAGTGCTCGCATATCCAAGCATTCAAACCGAAGCCATGGAAGTTGCGCTCCTTGGATCGCGCGCGCCCCCGCGGCCTGATGCTCACTGAGATCGATGGCTAGAACCTGCCCCGTAGCCCCCACCTGCTCTGCCAGATAGAAGGCAGGAATTCCATGGCCGGAAGCAATATCGAGGAAGCTGACGCCAGGGCTAAGATCCAGATGCTGCAGCAACGATTCGGCGAAGGGAGTGGACCAATAGTCGTGGGGTGGAAGAGACCACCGACGCCGCACATCGTTCGTGCGTTCGGTCATGTAGCCGCTCCCCTATTGCGCTCTCGGCAAAGATTATTCCTTCGTATGCCAATAATCATCAGCCGTTTCACGATGTATCACATGGCGACTATGTCGGGGAGCGAGGAAAATGAGGCAAGAACGTTCCGCACAAATCTCCCGTGGGCCGAAGAGAGGATGAAATCAGCGAAGATTCGTTAGGTCTGGCAACAATAGGCCTCACCTCATCCCGGGCTGCTTACCGCGACGACTTCGGCTGACGTTTCGCATGTAGACCCTTGTCGCTCTTGCTCATCGGCTTGCTGGACTCACCCTCAGAGAGAATGTCCTCAATTTGGGATTCGCTGCACGTCAGATCCCCGTCAGCTGGTTTCCGTGATAGCGCACTGGCCGACTTGGATGCGGCATGAATCTTCTTATCTTCTACATCGTCCGGCATATTGGCTTCCTTTTCTTGGAGAATACGTTTCGCCGACAGCGATTAATACCCATATCACTCGCCAGGCACCAACGCCCTGAAAGCCGACGAGCACCTTCGTCAAGGCCATCATCGTGTTGCCTGATCGTGTGTACGTTCACTATACCCCAGCACTCACAGTTGGCATGCTCTGAGGTGGCTGAACCGGTGCCGCTTGCATGGACGCCTTCAACTCATCAATAGCCCTCTCAACATCTCCTTCCGTCGACCCAAACCTATCTCCCATCACCTTCACAGCCTGAGTGATCGCTTTCTTCATCTTTGTAATTTGTTCTTCGGGTGTCATCGCGTCTCTCCTTTTATACGTTGGGAGTGTGTTCGTGTCAGATTAAACCCGCTCAGGCGTAGGAGCTGCGGAGACTGGGGAATCAAACGCGCAGGAAGAAGACACGGTGCGCGAAGGATGGGACAGTCGCGAGGCTCTATACAACACGGCCCCATGCTAGACGCCACCGAGAGTCTCGGTCAAGCGGTATTACGCGACGCATGTAAATAGTCCTTCATGCCAGATTTTAACGGCACATGAATTGTCCGGGTTAGGGTGCAGGCCTCAAGGAGGGCCACCATGACACGAGCGAGGATATGCTCGGTGGAGAGACGGATATGAGTGTGGACGTGGTGCGAAGCCCGCTACACGGCTGAACCATGAAGCATATCTATACGCTGGCAACAGAAGCCTGTCGGGACGCGGATCGCAATCTAAGGGGAATCCATGGAACGGTTGCCTGCAGCACTGAGGAGCAAAGTCAGACTGAAAGGTGAGTATATTTAATGAAAAATGGATCTGCGTTCGACTATTTCTTCGTGGTATCGATCTCGACTTGGCCTTCGCGCCGCAATATATTGACACGAACATCTTTCGCCTGACGTTCAATCGAGAGATCAACTGCGGCATCTCCAATCCTGAGATTTTTTATCTCGATGTGCTCCAGAAAAGGCGGCAAGACCGGTTGTGAAAACGACAGTCTGGCCAGCGGAGCTTCGATTCGCAAACCGAGACAGGATTGAAGCAGCATAAACAATGCGACTGAAGACCACGTCTGAGGACTACAGGCCACCGGGTACAGCGTCGGGCCCTCACCCTGCCGGCGAGAGAACCCACACAACAGTTCAGGCAGCCGATGCAAATCGAGAAATCGGCTGGAGTCGAAGAGACCGGAAAGAATCTTTACTGCGCCCTGTTTGAATCCGTAGGAGGCCATACCAGCCGCAATGATGGCATTATCGTGCGGCCAGACAGATCCATTGTGGTACGACATAGGGTTGAAGCGGATCTCCGTAGCGGCGACGGTTCGGACACCCCATCCGTTAAAACACGACTCGGTCATTAAGGTCTTGGCCGTTCTCATGCCATGCTGTCGAGTGGCGATCCCTGTCCAGAGGCTGTGGCCGGCATTCGACGTTATCACTCGACAAGGTTGCTTGAGCCCATCCAAGGCCAAGGCATAGGACGAGAGATCGTTGCACCAGAAACTTTGCTCGAACTGAGCACGGAGCCTGGCCGCCTCTTTGAGGAGACGGCTGGCTTGATCCGTATGGCCCAGCATCAAAGCTAATTCAGCCGCGCGCCGCTTGGCGGCAAACACATACCCTTGCACTTC
>JBBRRN010000125.1:0-8881 GCA_038200685.1 Nitrospirales bacterium | reverse complement strand
GCCCTGAACTATCAAGGCCTTCAAGGAAGTTTGCTCACCATGATCAACTTGGGATTTAGTACGGCTGGGCTATTCTTTATCGCGGGCTTTCTCTACTCGCGACAACAGAGCACTCAACTGGGCTCATTCGGCGGCATGGCCAAGCAGACTCCCTTGCTCGCAAGCTTTTTCTTGTTCATCGGGCTCGCGTCGATCGGGTTGCCAGGCACCAACGGCTTCGTCGGTGAATTCCTCATCCTCTTGGGGACCTTCAAGGCCAATTGGCTGTATGGTGGGATCGCGGTCACCGGTGTCATCTTCGGTGCGGCCTATTTTCTCTGGTACTACGAGCGGTCGATGCTGGGACCGCTCGGCAAGGCCGTCAAGGAATCCATCAGCGATCTGCATCCCCGCGAAATACTCATCGCGACGGCCTTGTCGGTGATGATCCTCTGGATTGGCCTCTATCCTGCTCCCTTCTTGAGAATGATGAACGGATCGGTGCAAGCATTGGTCGATCGACTGGAAGGAGGAACCGTGGCGTCGGCTGATCCCAAACAGCCGATCCGCATGGATTAATTCATATGGGTGATCTCACACTGCTCTATATTCTGTTTGCGCCATTCGCGGGAGCCATTGCGCTGATCTTCGTCTCGAACCGGCAAACGATGCTCGTGCGAGGGATTGCGGCGGGATCAGCTTTTGTCTCCTTACTCGCCTCGCTCTATCTGTTTTACGCGTACGATCACGTGAAGGGAGGCTTCCAATTTGTCCAGCAATTTGAATGGTCTCGCCAGCTAGGCATCTCGCTCCATCTTGGAGTGGATGGGATCGGCACCCCGCTGGTGCTGGCGTCAAGCATCTTGTTGTTCGCAGGAATTTTTGTGTCCTGGCACATCAAAGACCGGACGAAAGAATTCTATATCTGGCTGCTCATCCTGGCCGCTGCGACGATCGGCGTGTTCATGTCCTTGGACCTCTTCTTCCTGTTCTTCTTCTATGAAATGTCCGTCATCCCCATGTATCTTTTGTTGGGCATGTGGGGAAGCCATACGAAAACCTACAATGAGATGACGGATCCAGAAGGTCTCAAGCTGCGGGATTCGGTCAGGTTTATCTTCAACTTCGGGTCCAACAGTAAAGAATACGCCGCCATGAAGCTGGTGCTCTTTCTCTCGGCCTTTGCCGTCGCGGCGTTGATGGGAATTTTGCTGATCTACAAGTATTCGGGGCTCAACACCTTTGACATTTTGGTTTTGCGTGAGCAGGCCAAGCTGATGAATATCCCGGTTCTAGGCACGACGCTAGACAAGATTATTTGGATCTTGATCTTCTTCGGCTTTGCCTCGATTGCTCCGTTATGGCCGTTACACTCCTGGTCCCCCGTCGGCCACGCAGCCGCGCCAGCCGCCACGAGCATGTTGCACGCGGGCGTCCTGATGAAGCTCGGCCATTTTTCAATCATCCGGGTAGCCTTTGAGATTTTGCCCGAAACGACGAGAGAGCTCATGCCCATCGCGGCCGTGCTCTGCATGTTCAGTATCGTCTATGGCGGGTTCGTGGCGTATTACGCCAAAGACACCAAGTATGTCATCGGGTATTCCAGTTCCAGTCACATGGGATATGTCTTCTTAGGTATGGCCGCTCTGGACTATATCAGCTTGACCGGGGCAGTGATGTATATGTTCGCCCATGCGATGGCCACGGCCATGCTCTTCGCCATGGCCGGGTGGGTGTACGATCAGACGCACACCCGCGACATCCCCTCGCTCGGCGGGCTCTCAAATCGCATGCCGTTCATCTCCGGCTGTTTTGTGGTGGGGTGCATGGCCTCAATCGGCGTCCCCGGCACGGTGAACTTCATCGCCGAAGTGATGATCATCGTCGGTAGTTGGAACAAGTATCCCCTCCAGGTCATCGTGGCCGTGGTCGGGATCGTCTTGACCCTGGCCTACTTGTTCAAGATGATGCGTGGACTCTTCTACGGGCCCATGGACCAGAAGTATAGTCACGCGCATGATGCCGTCTCCCTGCCTGATCGTCTCCCACTCTTGATCATGATTACCGTGACCATCGGGTTCTTTTTCTTCCCCATGCACCTCTACAATGTGGTGCGGTCTGGCGTCGATCCCTTGATTGCGAAGATTACCCGTGTTGTGCCTGTGGCCTCGCAAGAACATGAACCGTTAGGCGAGAACCGTGAGGCGAGGGCTCACGCTTCCCCGCAGGACCTGGCAGCGCTCCCTGGTGACGTTTCGCCCCTGACGCCGTACATGTCACGGAGCGATCAATGACCTTTTCGTTCACGATGTCTCCCTCCGATCTCCTGTTGCTGTTACCGGAGATCCTGCTCACGGTCTGGCTCTGTCTTATCCTGATCGTTGATTTCTCCTTTCCGCGGCTGCCCAACGAACAATTAGCCTATTTCAGCATTGCGGGCCTCGTTGCCACCCTCGGCTGCCTGGTCTGGTTCGATGTTGCCGGTATCACCGGGACCCTCTTCGCAAACATGTTCGCCCTCGACCGGATGGCCCTGTTCTTCAAAATGTTTATCGTCGGATCGACGATCCTCGTCATTCTCGTCTCCGTCGATTACATTCATCGATTCAAGTTCTTCCGCGGAGAATATTATTTCCTCGTCGTCATGTCGGCCCTGGGAATGATGTTCATGGCTTCCGCGAACGACCTGCTGTCGGTCTTCGTCGCGCTGGAATTTTCCACTCTCGGTTTCTATGTCCTCGTGGCCTATCTCCGCGATGACATGGGCTCGAATGAAGCGAGTATCAAATTTTTCATCCTGGGCATCTTCGCTGCCGCTCTCCTCGCCTATGGCATCAGCTTGGTCTACGGGGAAACCGGTAAACTGGTGTTTTCCGATATGAAGACCGCACAGGCCTCTCCGGGATTAGCCATTGGCTTCCTACTGATTTTCGCCGCATTGGGATTCAAAATTGGTTCTGTGCCTTTTCACTCATGGATTCCGGACACCTATCATGGCTCGCCGACTCCGGTGACGGCATTTCTCTCAATTGCCCCCAAGGGGGCGGCCTTTGCCATCCTCTTGAGAATGTTCCTCGTCGCCTTGGTGACATTTAAGCCAATCTGGACCCTGTTGCTGGTCGCGGCATCTATCTTGTCTATGACCTATGGCAACATCGTGGCCATCGCCCAAAAGAACATGAAACGGCTCTTGGCCTATTCCGGTATTGCCCAGATCGGCAATGTGCTGATCGGTCTCGCGACCGGTACGAAGATGGGCAGCGATGCGATGCTGTTCTACCTCTTGACGTATCTGTTCGCCAATCTCGGCGCGTTTGCCATTGTCATTGCCGTCAGTGAGGCCATCGGTAGCGAGGAAATCGACGACTACAGCGGCTTGGGGCGCCGGTCGCCCTTTCTCGCCTTTTCGATGCTGATTTTCCTCTTGTCTCTGGCTGGGGTGCCCCCGCTAGCCGGCTTCATCGGCAAGCTGTATATCTTTATCGCGGCCATCAAGGAAGGGCTCTATGTACTCATCACGGTCGGGCTCATTAACATCGTCATTTCCATGTACTACTACCTGATTGTCGTGAAGAAGATGTACGTCAGCGAACCCCATGACCGGTCACCGCTTAAAGTATCGGGCCCGATCAAAGTGGTGGTCTACATCTGTCTGGCCGGCACCCTCGCAATCGGCATCTATCCGCAACCCGTCACCGACTGGGTTGTCTCGGCCATCATGATGTTTTCAAATGTGACTGATCCAACCGCATCCCTTCCCTCCTCCCCTGCCGTCATCCCCTTCGGGGGCTAACACCCATTGCGACACTGCTCGTCATAGACCCCCATACCCACGCGGACTACGCACTCTTCCGAGGCCAGCGTCTCACGGTCCAATACGCAGTATTTCTTGCAGGGTTTTCAGGAGGAGGGTACAGTTTCTACAACGTTATCTTCGTCCACACCCGCGCCGCATATTCGAACCATGGAATCCGTCACGCAGAAACGCCCGGCTACTCTCGCACCCGTTCAATCGGAACCAGTTCACGACAGCAGTCCTGCGCCGACTGCCAAGACAGGCTGGTTCGCCCATTGGTCCATCGAGCGGCGAGTCCTTGTGGGGTTTGGGCTCGTCTTTGCAGGCATTGTGGTCATCAGCGCCATTTCCTACCGCAACACCACCATTTTGATCGAGAACAGCCAGCTCGATACTAAAAGCCACGAATTGGTACAACTACTTGGCTCCGTCGAAGACACTCTCGGCGCCGCTGAAAGCAGCCATCGGCGCTATCTCGTCACCGGCGACGAGTCATACCTCACTTCCTACCGGACTGTTGTCGAACGAATGCCCGAATACCTTCGGTACCTCAGAAGGCTGACACACGAGGGAAGCCAACAACAGGACCATGCGGCGACACTCGCACAGCTCATCACCAGCCAATTGGAAGCAGAGGCAAGAGCCATCGCCCAACGCAAAAAGCACGGCTATGAGGGCGTCCGTCATCTCGCACTCTCCGGGGCGTGGAAAAACGAGATCGATGAAATCCGTCGCCTCATGACGGAACTCGACACAGTCGAACAACGCGCTCTTCAGACTCGCGTGGCACAATCCGCTGGAAGCACACAAAATACCATCGCGCTGCTTGGCCTTGGCGCGTTCTTACAGCTGGTCCTCTTAGCCTCTGTCTATTTTCTGATCCATCACGATGTCACCGAGCGACGCCGCGTGGCCAAGGAATTGCGGAGCCGGGGCGAATTGCTCCAGGCCGCCAATAAAGAATTGGAAGCGTTCAGCTATTCCGTGTCGCACGACCTGCGAGCCCCGCTCAGGCATATCGACGGATACGCAGCCCTGTTGTCCAAGACGGCCGGTGACGCGCTCAATGACAAAGCGCGCCGTTACCTAGAAACGATATCAGGCTCCGCGAAGCAGATGGGACAGCTGATCGACGATCTGCTCGTCTTTTCCCGTATGGGCCGCCAGGACATGCTCCACACAACGGTGAGCCTGGACCAACTCATCAAGACCGTCCTTCACGATTTACGTCTTGACTTGCAAGGGCGGGCGATCTCTTGGACAATGCATCCATTACCCAACGTATCGGGAGATCCGGCTATGTTGCGCCAAGTGTTCGTCAATCTGATCTCCAACGCGCTCAAGTTCACAGCCACCAGGCCGGAAGCCAAGATCGAAATCGGTGTCGCCAAACAAGGCCCCAGTGACATCGAGGTCTTCGTGCGTGATAACGGTGTGGGGTTCGATATGCAATATGTGGACAAGTTGTTCGGCGTATTCCAGCGCCTTCATCGGAACGACGAGTTTGAAGGCACCGGCATCGGCCTCGCCAACATACGCCGAATCATCCATCGACATGGAGGACGAACCTGGGCCGAAGGTGCTTTGGACCAAGGGGCAACCTTCTACTTTTCACTCCCGCTCGCGAGGTCTCTATCATGACCACTGTCAAGCCCATCCTGCTTGCCGAAGACAACCCGCGTGACGCCGAGTTAGCGATGGCCGCCATGGAAGAACATCACATCGCCGACAAAGTGGTGGTCTGCCGCGATGGAGCTGAAGTCCTCGACTATCTCTATTGCCGCGGAACCTTTTCCTCCAGGCAGCAAGGCAATCCCGTGGTCGTATTCCTGGACCTCAAGATGCCCAAAGTTGACGGGTTCGAGGTCTTGAAAACCATTAAGAACGACGTGAATCTCAAACCGATTCCTGTCGTCATGCTCACCTCCTCGCGTGAGGAATGCGATTTGACCCAAAGCTATGCGTTGGGCGCCAACGCCTATGTGGTGAAGCCGGTCGAGTTTCACCAGTTCATCACGGCCGTGAAAGAACTTGGGGTGTTTTGGGGCGTGATCAACGAACCGCCACCCGAGGGCTCTGACCGACGCGGTCACGTTCCTGCAAACGTGTGACGAAGGCCCTGTTAAGGAGCGACGTATAACATCCCGCCAAATAGGGGCTAGCAGGGATCCGGATAGTTCGTTGTCGTGTGTACCTGTCCTTTACCCCCACGCAGACGCCCTCGTGGTCGAGACCTATCTCCTCGACTGATTTGACGCTACAGATAGGCTCCCTCTATACTCGCCCCTGAGATACTATGGTACAAGACAAAAGCTTCTACCGGTCTCTCCTTTCTATCGCCCTCCCTCTACTGGGTATTATCTTCGTCATGCTCGGCGGACCATCGACGTCGTCGGGTCAGACCCTCACAGGGGATCGACTCGGGAACGGTTTATCCATTTCCGTCTGGGATCCTCGCACACAATGCCCCGACGTTGCGCCATTGGTCGCCGTCGAGATCGATCCGGACCGCTATCGTTTTACTGTGCATCACTACCAGCAAGGCGGTCTCACGGAACCGCTCGATATTCACGAATGGCAAGAACAAACCGGCCACGATCTGGTCTTCAATGCCGGGCTCTTCCGTGAGAATTATGCGTATCTCGGGCTGCTCTATGGAAACGGACGCTCGTTGGGAAGCAAGCGTCACACGACCTGGTTGGGACTGTTTGTGGCAGAGCCGGCCGCGGATCGTTCATCACGACGCGCGAGGGTGTTGGACCTGACCTATGACACCTTCGACGAGCAGCACATTCCCTATCGAGAAGTCGCGCAATCGCTCATGCTCCTCGACCGGACCGGAAAAGTCCGTGTGCGGCAAACCGGGAAACGCGCGCATCAAACCCTTGTCGCTGAACAAGGCGATGGGCATCTCCTCGTCCTGAAGACCACGGGGACGGCGTCACTCTATGCCCTTGGGGAATGTCTGCGGGATGCCTATCCCTCCCTACGCCAGGTCATGGCGATGGATGGAGGATCCTCTTCCGACGTCGCCGTCAGCCCCTCGCTCCGGGAAGCTACGTCGAAGATGGCCGGTGCACATAGCTGGATCCCCCTGCTAGAAGGCGGCCTCACCACTCACATTGGGCTCCCAGCCGTGATTGGAATCAGCCCACGCCGTGAACAGGCCGGCGCCAAGACCACGGACAGATGAGCTTTTCGAGATGTGGAGAGGCTGGGTGCTGTCAACGGAGCGAGGAGGCTACAGTAGATCAGGCCGTAAAGGCCGATGGAGAGATGGCGATGGTTGGGAACGCCTTGAGAATCTGGCGATCATTCGTCACCAACGGCACCTCCAGATCCTGGGCGAGGGCCACAAATTCGCAATCGTAGGCCGAACAACCTGACCGGCTGGCAAGCTCCAACACCTGCCACGAGACCACGCTATACTCATGTCCAGTCATCGACCGTTCAGCTCCATCAATGATCGCGAACGCCTTTTCAAGTTGAAGCGCATCTGTACGGACAAGTCCGATCAGAGCATTACGAAACTCTGACCGCCATAGTAACGGAGCGGCCCACAGCGCATCCCGCTGCAGCACGGCCTCACTCTCTTGTGTCCGTTGGCCTTGGACATAGAGATAGATCAAGAGGTTCGTGTCAGCCACAATCACAGTCGCCCTGCCACTTTGAGTTCATCGAGCAGGCGATCAGTCAGTCGAACACCTTTGGGAGTCCCGCGGATAGCCCGCGCCCGCGCAAGCAGGGCGTCAGCCTCAATAGGGACACTGTGTGTCATCTGCTCAAGATAGGAGATGACTTCGAAGTTCAGACTCCTACGATGCGCGGCGGCTTGCTGCTTCAACCGTTTAACCAGGGGCTCCGGAATATTTTTGATCGTCAGGGTTGCCATAACAATCTCCAGTTAGATGGTATCCATAACGCTACCACTATGGATACTAGCTGGATAACCCCTAACGGTCAAGCCTGAGTTGGTCCCGATTCGGCCCTCGCCTTGAGTATCTCGTCTAGAATCTCGAACTCCTCCTTGAGTCCTTCGTATTCGCGACGAACGTCCGGGCGAGCAAGCGCTCGGGCTTTAAAAGCTTTCAGAGTGTTTCGCATCTCTCACCTCTTTCATTCGATTCCGCGCGATCTTCAGTTCGTTCAGAGGAGTCTTGTCTCATTTCTTGATGAACTGATGAAGCATCACCACCCTGCGACCAACCAGCGTCCGAACTCCCTGCCGCCTTGCTGGAGAAAATTTTGAGCGGCTTCTGTAATTTCCAAAAAACACCGCACTTCGTTCTCGGTTCAAAAATCCTCAACGTACCCCACCCGGGAAAAGAGCTGTTCCGACAGCTCGGGGTGGGTGGGTGAAAACCGCTACGCCTGCGGCCTCGTTGACCTCCTGATTGAGCTACCACACCATGCAATTCAATCCCACCACAACTGTCCGCTCAATGGACGTTCACTCCGGCCATACGACGGTTCCAAGTAAACGTGACGGTTCTAGAAGAACCATAGCCTTCTGCGCGAGAAAGTGAGCTGACCGTGTTCTTTCAGCTCGCAAATATATGCGCAGAACTGCGACGGGATCGGAAAAATCCTCCGCTTCTATTGACCGACCCATGCAATCGACTCGCCGGCCCACATAGTCAGGACTATCGTCAGTAGTTCCAAATTTTGCATCGCCAAAGTCGGCGATCCCTCTGCGTCGATAGGGAAACATTCGGACAGGATTCGCCCGAAAGAAACTCCATACATCAAAGTCATTGATCCCGTTAGTTCCGTTTATGTAGTGCAAGGCTGCCCCTTGGCACAGAGCGACTGTGAACAGTCGATTAGAATAAAGGTTCCCTGTTTCTTTCCTGCGAAGGAATAAGTCGCGGCGATCGCGTTCAGCAAGTCTACCTAGGCGACGGAGATCTTCGATGGTGAAAGGCTCGTAGGATCGTCCCGGCATGTCATGCCCTAATATAGTTTCATTAGACTAGGATTGAAGCTCGTCGACCACGGGCGCGCGCCCCTTCCTGGGGGCTCCAGCAGCGGGTTGCGCGTCCATAAATACAACGGCGAATCAGTACATTACAATCTTGTCTCCGTCGAGCCAATCGGGGGGCTGGT
>JBBRRN010000124.1:0-8931 GCA_038200685.1 Nitrospirales bacterium | reverse complement strand
TCGCTGTTTTCATACTTGAAATATTCAACCTGTGGCTGAAGTGTGGCTGACATAAACAAGGAATCGCCAGACCAGCCTTCATTGCGCGTGTCCAACGAGGGTCTTCTAATTCTTCGCTTTCTCCAGAGGGAGTAGGCAAACCGTCCTTCACTGCGCGCATCAAGTGACCACCGTTTTATCGTGGGGGCTCTGCGAGCAAGAAGGATGGTTGCCTACTCTCTCACACAGCCTTGGCGGTCTTGAGATGCAACTCTGCCTGCACTCGTTCAAGCACAAAGAGTTTCAGGAGCGTCTGATAAGGAACATCGCGCTTGTTGGCCAACGTCTTGAGTTGATCCAGAAGAGATTTTGGCAGCCGGAGTGAAATCGTCTCCGTCGACGGTTTAAGCTTTGGAAAGATCATCCTGCGGCTTTTGGAGTAATCGATATACTCCGTTGAGTCATGCGAGGCCCAGAAAGCGGCTTCCTGCGCTTCACTCTTGAACGTCGGTCTTGGCTTTAACTTGCTCATCGTACGTCCTCCGTTCCTTCACGCTCATGTCCCTCGCCGAAATGACGCGAATCCTCCGCTTGCGGATGGTAAAGACGAGAAAGAGTCGTCGTCCTGCGTCGGTTTGCCCAAGCACGTAGTAGCGAGCCTCAATTGCAGAATGGGCTGAGTCTTCCGCCACGACCAGCGGAAGATTGAAGAACGCTTGCTCGCATTCCCACGGGGTTACGCGATGCTTCTCCCAATTCTTCGTAAGGTTGGCTTCATTCCAATCGAATCCCTCAACCCCGAGCAGTCTCTTCATCCATTTCCTTGTCTGTATACGATAACAATATACCGACCTGCCTCACCTCGTCAACACCACCCCTAAATAATCCTTCCAAGCTTGCTCGTTGTCTCTTCAGTGATGGAGGCTGATTGATCTTCCACTGCGCGCGACTTTCTCACCCAGCCCACCCACTGGCACGCCGAGACGTGCCATTAGCCCATGCGAGGGTCTTTGGAGACCGCGCGTTGCGCGAGCAAAGAAGATCATCAGGCTCTCGCAGGATGCTCAAAAAGACTTCCAACTAGGCCGCAGACGAATCAAAACAGGAGGCGTACCCTCTCGGGTACGTTGAGAATTTTGACGAGGCGAGAACGACGTTGGAAGTCTTTTTCAGCATCCTGCTATGATCCGCCCATTGTGAGCACTACCCGGAATCGCGTCTTGCCGCTCAGCATGCGATCGTAGGCGGCAGCGGCTTGTTCGAGCGGGAAGGTCTCGACCATGGGACGAATACCGGTCAGCGCACAGTAGTTGAGTGTGTCTTCTGAATCCCGGGCGGTTCCGGATGGCCAACCCTGAATCGACCGGCGAGCGCCGATGAGTTGAATGGGCGTGACGGAAATGGAGTCGGCTGATGCTCCCACAACCAACAGCTTGCCACCGACACCGAGTCCGTCGATCAACTCCGACATCGCTTTGCTATTCGGAGCAGTCGCCAGAATGACCGAAGCGCCGCCCATCTTAGTCAATTCATCTGCCGCGTTCGTCTGGTCTGTGTCGAGATAGCGGGCAGCACCCAGCTTCAACGCTAACGTTTCCTTGTCCTGGCCTCGCCCGATCGCAACGGTGTGATAGCCCATCTTGCTGGCAAACTGAACTCCGAGATGTCCCAGTCCGCCCAGCCCCTGCACCGCCACGAGATCGCCAGCCTGCGCCCCACTGTGGCGCAAGCTGTTGAAGGTCGTGACACCTGCGCAGAGGAGCGGAGCCGCCTCCACCGGCGAGAGTGCGTCTGGAATTGCAGCCACAGCTTCGCTCCGGGCAATCATGTATTGGGTATACCCGCCGTCTTCCTGGAATCCCGTGACCTGGAAGCTCCGACAGCCCATGAAATCACCACGGCGACAGGAGACGCATTGTCCGCAATGTCCACCATGCCACCCCACGCCGACCCGTTGGCCTTTCTTCCACATCGTCACCCCCGGTCCTACAGCATCGATCACACCAGCGACCTCATGACCCGTCACCCGTGGGTATTGCAGGCCCGGCCAGAGCCCTTCCTTCACAAAGACGTCACTATGACAGACGCCGCAGGCCTCTATCTTGATGCGGACAGTCTGAGGCCCCGGTTCCGGTACCGAACGCTTCACTGTCTCGAACGCGCCGCCGGGACCACTGACTTGTACTGCGGTCATCTGGGACATTACGACCTCCTGGGGGATTCATAAAGAAGGGTTAAGTCTTGGATTAACACATTTGCTTTCTCGGCCTACTTTAAACGATAAATGACCTGGCAGTATGGGTGCCCAAAATGGTCCGCAATCTGGGCTAACCGATACCCACTCCCTTGAGGGTGGGCTAGATGAGTCTCCCACTGCGCGTGTCGAGTGAGGCCCTTCCGATTCTTACTACCTTCCTTTAGGGGAGTGGCCAAGGCTGCCTTTACTGCGCACATCGAACGATGTATATGCTCCCTCCAAGCTTGCTCGTTACCTCTTCAGGGATGGGGGCTGATTGATCTTCTATTGCGCGCGTCCAACGAGGGGAGTCCGCGACCGCGCGTTGCGCGAGCACAGAAGATCATCAGGTTCCATCCCTCTGTTCTGCGAGCAAGAAAGGCACCTGGCCACTCCCCGCCCCGCTTTTAGCGCGGTTGATCCGGCCCCGGATTCACGATGATCGGCACGTTAGACTTATCCGGCACGATGATCGTCTTGGTGTTGGGGTTTTCATACAATTTATATTTGAGATAATCTGGTGTGAGCGTTTTCGTGATGATCTCCTGCGCCTGAGACTGACCCTTGGCACGAATACGCAGGCTCTCGCTCTCACCCTCGGCACGAATCTGCAAAGCATCGCCCTCGCCTCTCGCCCGGATTCTGGCAATCTCCGCATCACGTTGCGCGATCGCCACCTCAAATTCTTTTTGCTCCTTCTCCTGCTCCTTCGATTGCTTCTGTTCGATGGATTTCAGCACGACCTTGGAAAATTCGATTTCTGACAATGCCACGCTATAGACGTCGAGATGCCGTCCTTTGAGTGACTCGACCATCACCGCCTCGATCTTATTCCCGATTTCACTGCTCCGTTCCGGAAGCGTGACCATGGTATATTGCGCGATGACACCTCGCACCGCCGACAAGAACTGTGGCCGTACCAGCTGCGGATACCAATTGGGCCCCACCTCCTGAGCGATATAAAAAATATCCTCCGCAACCGGGCGCATCGTGATCGCGGCGTGCACGGTCACCGAGAGATCGTCGGCGGTCAAGGCATCGATCTTTTCCGTAAAGCTCTGATATCGGACGTCGTAATCATAGACGTCATTCCACGGTGCGCGCCAATAGAACCCGTCCCTGAGCGGCTCCTTCTCTAGCCCCCCCGTTAACGGAGTCCAGCGAAGACCTCTCTTCCCCGGGTCGATGGTCCTCCCACACCCGTATATCACCAACAGAATCGGAATCATCAACACAAGCACGCGAGAAAGAGTTGAGGGCTTCATAGGTCCTCCTATTTGTAATTTCGGTCACTGGGGTTTCTGTCGTGTTCGAGCAGCCTCCGCATGGGCTTCAGCCTGACGTTCCAGCTCTTGAGCCGCTTCGGTATAGTACTGCGAGAGTTGCCTAGCTCCACTGACCCAGTCCGACTGAGGGCCGAAGAGATGCTCATACCTGGCAGCGCTCTCGGCGTGCCCGGCAGCCTTCTCTTTCAGAACCATCGCCTCACTTCGGTAATAGCCGGCAATGGCATTCTGATCCTGCGATAGATCGAACGAGGCCATGTCATCCACTGTCTCAACATGCTGTGCGCAACCGGAAGCGGTAAGCACACACAGTACGATCAGCACACCCCATCCGACGTGGTGTGAGTGCAGATTGTTCATCCTATCCTCCCTGCGCAGTTCAGCACATGGCGTGGATTGTGGAGAAGACCGAGGAAGTTTGACGTATCGCCGTGGTAAGCCTGTCCGGTGGCGGAAGCATGCTCGAACGTGAGATGGACATTGACTGATGGGGCAGCTCAAAAGAATTTCAACGAACACCTTGAGCACTCCTAAAAAAATCGATGATCGCCGTATTGTTTCCGGGCCATGTGGTATGCGACCCCATGCCTTCACAATAGCGTGTGGCAACCTTGTTCTTACAGCCCTTATACGTTACACAACCGTCGCCATCTTTAACAGAGGGGGTAGGATCGCAGCCGTTACAGACCGCCCACCAGTGTATCGCCTCTTTCCCATAGCCTGGAAACAGCCTATCCTGGCTGCTGTGCATGAGCATGACGGGAAGCGGGTCAGGACATTGATAGGCCTTTAAGTCCTCTCCCCTGATACCCATGGCACTGGGAGCAATCGCCGCTGGAATGTGTTTGATGCCATTGAGAAACGCGATGGCCATGGCCGTAGTCCCGCCATCAGAATGGCCGGTGAGGAAAATCCGTTTGTGATCGACACACCACTTCTTTTCAATCAGCCCTGGTATTTCAGCCAGCTTTTCAATGGGATCAGGACTTATCGCACGATGATCGGCATAGGCCACAATAAAACCTGCCGACGTCGCTTCTTGCGTGATAGACACACAGTTTTCCGACTCATGACGGCTCGTCCGCGCCGGCGCATAGACCATGAGTAACGGATGGGCGATGGTTGCATTGTAGTTCGCCGGCGTTTTAACCATGTAGCGAATACCGGCTGCGGTCTGCTCGTCATTGCTGGCACCTGCATGTCTGGGTGTTGTTCCTGGATCACAGCGTGGCGCATGATTTTCGGCTGCATACACAGCCTCACCAAGTAAGTTGCCAGGATGAACGGCTCCGGCATTCTTCTTCCCAGCAAACTGAAGTTCACCTGCACCAGTAAGACCAATCAGCAATAGGCCAATTGCTGCACCAACAATAGTTGTTCGGTTGAGCTGTTTCTCCCCAAAGCGCACCCACTCCGGCTTCACGATACCGATAACTAACAGGGCGACCGAAAGGACAATCATCCCGCTGAAGAACGTTGGGAACAAAGCATTCATCAGTTGTATTCGCTTCTTTCAGTACAAGAGGCTTGTGGGTCAGCAACTGTGTCAACGTCTCTTCAATAAGGATTGAAACTCTTCCGGTATGGGCATGGATCTAAAAGGATCAACATGCGCACCGCCAGTATTCCCCAATGGCACCCAGATTCTTGAGAACATCAACGCCCCGATCATCCTGGCAACTTGCCCTCGTATCTCTATGGAATCTCGTCGTTTCCAGCCGACCTTCAGCATTCACCAGTGTGCTCTCGCATGAGTGAATGCGAACGACTGCCCCAGGATATGTGCGCGCTCTAGGTGATAGAAAGCCTTGTCCGGGTTACCGCCATAGTAGTGCTCAGCTGCAGCATGCATCTCCTTCTCGTAGGCTTGTCTTAGCTCTGCGTACATTCTCCTACCCCTGGCTATCATCAGACTTTGATACCGAGAAAACTTCGACTATGTTACGGCCGATACTGAATTGGAGAGGTACTCAAAACCTCGGACTCATTCACGAACCGACTCTCGGCACTACCTTAGCCATAATGAATACGTTGGAAGCACGGTTCAGGAACAACTGTTTTGGGATCATTTTGTCATGTTCGATGTCTGATGTTGTTCGGGTCGGATAAGATTCGGTTTTCCCTCTCCCCTACAAAGACGACCAGTAATTTCAACGGGACATCGCCTAAATTCTTTGCGCTATGCACGGTGCTCACCACCTCTAAAAACCCAGTCCCAGCCTTGAATGTTTGTCGAGTGCCATCCTCAAATTCCACCGTCATTGTCCCCTCAAGAACATGGACGTAGGTGGGGACTGCATGCATGTGGCGACCGTTCTCCTTCCCCGGTTGGATGTCGACCAGGACCGAGGCCATTTCTGCCTTATCGGTTTTGGGATATTCGATCTTCTGGCCGCTGATCGTTGTTGAACTTTTCATCACCGCGGTCACTGTTACATCTTGTGGCTCTGCACGCATTGAGACGGTCGTCAGGACCAAGACCATGATCAAGAGAACTGATAAAATTATTCTCATCGTCATTCCTCCAATACCATGTGTTTTCGAACCAGGGGAAAACACGCTCAACGCCCTTGAATGCGGTAGTAAGACATCGCGCACCATCACCACCCCATTGAGCCGAGCGTCCCTTCAACAACGGGAATGGTACTACAGTGACGGTTCATCATTTCATCACGGATGGCCGAACCGTACCGTATCTGTCTTCTTGGCCGTCACGAGACCGGTTGACATGCTGGTGGACAAGCATAGCCACCTCCTGCTCACAATGCCACAACGATCGGGCCAGGGCACCGGCTCCCGACGAACGTTCGGCTCGTTCACGAACAAAACAACACGGGCGACCCTCCCGTAAACAGGAGGTCGCCCGTGGATGGCACTGAGGACCGCCGTCGATCGCTCTATTGTCAGCCCATCAACACCAACAGCCCGACTTAGTACGGGATCACGTGCAAACAGTCCTTGCTCTCGTTGTTCCAGACCACATCGCACAGGTTGGACATGCGCGCCACAATCTGCGCCGCCACGCCGCCCGTGCCACCGAACAACCCGCACCAGCCCAGGGTCACAAACCCCCAGTGCAACGGCGCTGCAAAGAGTTCATCGACAAACCAGAACGCATGCCCCCACTCGTTGAGTCCCACATTGGGCAGAATCATCATCGGCCCCACGATCGCCCCCACCAAGGGGAACGAGACCGACTTGCTGAACTGCGGCAACCGGGTCATGGCATAGAGATAGCTCGCCACGCCACAGGTGATGTACAACGGGAACGTGAAGTAGAAGGCAATGATATGGCTGGCCGTGAAGCTCGTATCGCGAATGATCACTTGATGCCACGACGCGTCCTGCTCGAGAGTGAAACTTCCCGCCCAGTACACGCCGAATATATACACCGCGAGCCATCCCATCCAATAAAAATACCGCTTGAGTTCCGTCTTCGGATCCACATTGGCCACGTTGCGATCGCGCGTTTGCCAAATCCACCCCAGGGTGGCGGCCGAGAAGATGATGTTGGAAATCACGTTAAATCGCCACAGGCCCATCCACACCGTCTCGAACTCCGGGGTCATGGAGTCCAAGCCGTGTGAGTACCCGAACGTGCGCTGAAACACGACCTCAGCTCCCACTGCGAACAGCATCGTGAACCAGCCGATCTTAAGGGGCCTCGAGTCATGCCAAAGTGACATATCGTACCCGAGGTCGCTCTCACCGAATGTCGCTGCTTTTGCCATGTTCTTACCCTCCCTTCAGTGCTTGAGGACCACCTCGTGGGTTGGTCCTGGACGTCTCTTCGAAAGATCTTGCCCGCTATTTCCACCTCCTCCTTTCTATGAGATCCACACGGGCAACCGTCAATCTGGTGACGTACATGAGCAATTCACATTCCAGTAGAAATCCCGCGTGACTTAGCCATCGCTGATGCTGAAACTTCATTGGAATGAGCGATTTCGTTCGAGAATATCTGCAGCAAACACAGTGACGTGCCAAAGACGAGCTGCTGAATTATCAGCACGGTGCCGAAAAATCAGCTTTCACTCGGAACACTCACAGGGGCTGTGTCAGAAGCCAGGCGAAGAATGGCGAGATGTATCGAGCTTCTGTATTTAGGCCGGAAAGATTTTCCGTTTCATACCAGGACCGATTGACAGGGTGGACGAACGAACACAACGTGGCGTGACAGCCGTTCGTATTCTATGTGCCGGTGCATGGCGTCCAAGATAAAGGCTTACGGCAACCGTTGATAGTTAGGCTAGTGATTTTTGACGAGCACCGGGCGTAGTGCGTAATATTGATGTCCTGTGATATGATCTAGACGCTTTCGCGTTCGTCGGCGGAGCGAGGTGCTCAATCGGCAATCCTCTGTTGAAGACTTTGCCAAGGGCGTAGGCTTCGCGCAATGATGGGACGAGAGAGTTCGCCGGCAAGACGATGGCCAGCCGAGCATCCCTCTTTACCGGTCGTGATGAAACCGGCCCCTATTCAGGAGAGCACATATGAAAACCAACCATCACACTGAAACCGATCAGCGGTCAGGCACGCTCGATGACCTCTCCTATACCATTGAAGACCGTACACAGGCCGAGGCATTGCTTGCCGGAGAAAATCGCCTGCTCGAGATGCTCGCCACCGGATGTACGCTCTCAGAAATCCTCGACGCGTTGTGCCGACTCATCGAAAATATTGCGAGCGGATCCCTCTGTGGAATTGTGCTGGTCGATCCAATCAGCAATCGACTGAAGCACGGTGCAGCGCCCAGTCTTCCCCTCAGCTACAACGAGTCGATCCATGGAAGACCCGTGAATATCTATTCAGGTCCATGCGCCATGGCGGCATTTCTCAAAGAGCAAGTGATTGCCGCCGATGTCGCGTCGGATACACGATGGGACACATATGAATGGCGCACGTTGGCAATGGCGCATGGACTGCGGGCTTGTTGGTCCACTCCAATACGGTCATCCGATGAAACAGTATTAGGCACCTTCGCGATCTACTCGAGGGAACCTGGCAGCCCTAGTGCATATCATCAACACCTCATCGGACAGATCACGCATCTGGCGACTGTGGCCATTGATCAAAAGTATGCAGAAGAAAAGCTCAGACAAAGTGAAACAGAGCTGCGACAGCTCATCGACGCCGTCCCTCAACATATTTTCGTCCTGGGGCCGGATGGAAGTTGTCTCTATACAAATCAGATCGCACGCGAGTATCACGGTCTTTCCCCCAATGATCCTCAGGAAGACCATCTGGCTATGTTCATTCATCCGGACGATCGGGAAACAGTATTGAGTGAACGTCAACGTTTGATATCCCGCAGCACCCCATACGAGTTGGAAGCACGACTGCTCGGTAAGGACGGGCAGTTTCGCTGGTTTCTCATCCGTGTCAGCCCATCGCGGGATGAAGGGGGAAACATCATCCGGTGGTATGGGA
>JBBRRN010000123.1:0-8933 GCA_038200685.1 Nitrospirales bacterium | reverse complement strand
TGGAGTAGGGTAGTGGAAACGCTTTCCTAAACCGTTTGTCGTACGTTCAATTCGTATCGGGGGCACCAATTTTCAAGTAGTTAGATAATCTGTTTACCGGAAATCCTCTCTCCTGTGCTCGATATTGTTCTCAAAGTAATCTCATGAACCAGATGATTCTTGATATATTGAGTGCCTCAAACCATAAATATAAATTCCCCCCTCGCGATAAGGTGGTTCAGATCAAGTCAAAATCAGCTATGTTCGGTAATTCTCAAAGCGGTTCCGAGATGAGACAGATCACTGAGACTTACAGTGTCAGTGCCGAAACGGTCTAAGAAGAATTCACTGAAAATGTGCTCAGGAATCTGTCTCGGCTTGGGTTGAATTCCCAGGATAGAACCTCGGAAATAATTGGCGAGGCGTACGCCAATGCCACTATTGAAGCTAGAGGCTGCGTCCTCAGTGAGTTTAAAGATGAAGTGTCCAAGACAGTGGCCTTAAAACTTTTCTCTGAAAAGATTTCCCCTATTTTGGAGCATTTGCAGAGGAAAATCCGACTGAAGGATTTGGATTTGGGAGGCACTATGAGCTCGGTTCAGATAGCCGGAAACCAGATTGGGAATCTAGTACTCGGATTCGTTAATCAGTCAGAGCTAACCGCCCGTGTCACCGAGATAGTTAAGCAGGGCGGCACGGAAGCTGAGCTAGGACGGGCACTTCAAAGCATGATCGAAATAGTTGGAAAGATGGATGCCGATAACAAGGCTAAGCAGGCCGAACTTTTCGATCTCCTAATGGGACTGTTACAACAAATAAAATTGCCGAAACGAGAACGAAGCCGGAGTACGATTAAAGTAATTTGGGATCGCGTTGTTGAAGTGAGCCAAATAAGTAATGAAGTCACCCAAATTGTCCAAACAGTGGCGAGTTCACGGTTGATCGTGCCGTTGGCGAGTCCCTCCGTCTGGCGGCGGACGATATAGGCGCGGATGTGCTCCGATGTCATGCGACAAGCCCGAAACTTGCCAAATGTCTTGCGCAAGGTCGCGGTCAATTCTTGGGCACGCTGAAGCGTCTTCCGGCCATTGATCTGATAGTCCTGCAGAAACAGCCCGGTCAATTCCTCAAAGGTCGTCCGTTCGGCCTTCAGTGCGGGGAGTCGGCCCTGTCCGATCTCTCCCTCTCTCAGCCTCCTGAATTATAGGCTTGCCTTCGATTTCTGAAGAAATGAGTTTTTGAATACGTTGCTCTATCTTCGGCTCGATTTGTTTGTGCCCAGTCACGTCTTGAATCACCATGACTACGCCCATAATTTCTCCATTAAAACTTCTAAGAGGTGAAGCTGAGCTGAGCACAAATTTTGAAGTTTCATCGGAACACTTAATCTGAGTGAGTACATTATGGGAAGGCTCACCACTCCGTAGCGAACGTGCCATAGGTGCATGGGAGTCCTTGATCAGCTTGCCTTCATGCTCCCACCAACCCAAAAATTCCCCATAACAATCTTTCTCCTCAAACTCTGTAAATCCCAGGATTCCCAATGCCTGTTCGTTAGCCTGGCACACCCGGCCATCGGCGTCTGCGATCAGAACTCCCACAGGCAGAGATTCCAGGGCATCAGACAACTTTCGGCCTGTCTTCAAAAGCTCTTCGGTCTCCTTGATGCGTTTTTCTCTCTCTTGAAGAAGGTAGGTCTTTTGGCGAAACGACGAATAGAGGCCCACTTTCAGTCGTAGAATTTCTGGGTCAAAGGGTTTGCTGAAATAATCAATCCCACCCACTTCATACCCTTTCTTGATAAAAGGATCTTCATTGTAGACTGCCGTAATAAAAATAATGGGAATGTCCCGACAACCCTCTATCGATTTCATGTGTCGTGCGGTTTCATATCCATCCATTCCAGGCATCTGAATGTCCAAAAGAACGAGCGCGATCTCATGCGTTTTTATGAGCTCAATCGCTTCGTAACCGGAATGCGCCATAATCAGGTTATATCCACGATCGGATAAGACAGCCTCGAGTGCAAGTAAATTACCGGGGTGATCATCTACCAATAATAAATTGATCGCGCGAGTGGTTACTTTAAAATCTGGATTGGACATTCGGTACCTCGCCGGTTGAAGCGCTTCCTATAACCGATCAGCAAAAGTCTTTTGGGTGATGGAACTTCACGCACAGGATTTCACGGCCGCAAGCGCTGACCTAAGAGTTAGACAGCCAGACATGCATTCTCACATTGTTGCGCGTTCGATTCAAGGGCTTGCTATGGCCCCTTCTAGGTGGATGTGAAGGGAAGATAGGGAATCAGGTTAAAATGTTATTTTTAAATTGTGAATAAAATCGCTAAGACTTTGGGCTCTCTTTCTCTGGCCCAGATGGACCCCAGAGATCGCCTAAGCCTAGCGAGTCCCACAAGTCTTTCTCAGACTTAGGAGGAGCGCCCTCAAGAAAGTTGGCGAGGATTTTTGATTTGTAGGCTGCAGCGTGCGGGCGGCATTTCTTTACCGCAGCTGCATATTCCTGTTTCGATACACGCAAGCTTTGAAGGAGAACGCCCTGAGCCAGTATGAGAGCGTGATGAACCGAAAGCGCATGGGCCAGCCTCTCAATGAGTTTGCGATTTGTCATGAGTGAACCTCCTTAGAAAATGATGTCCTTCAAATCCCCAATATGGTCAGTTATCTACTGCCATTGGCCGCGTCATGTGGAGAGAGCGATGAATCAGGCAGAAATAAAAGTCCAGAAATACAGCACAACAGCAGCTGCGAGGTTAGCCAACTTGCGCGAGAAAGCCAAGGTCAGCCTGTGAAACCGAGCGATTTTCATTCTGAGCTCGTGCGTTCTCCTCTTGCACCTTAATCCTCGCCCGGCTAAAATAGTATTAGTTCTCCTGCGAATAAGTGCCCTAGAACCGCTGTGGCACTTCCGTCATTCTGTTAAATAACCCTGAATATTCCCCTATCTTTGTGGGGATAAGGAGTCGAGGGTCATGGCACTACTGATTACCGACGAATGTATTAACTGTGGAGCTTGCCTGCCAGAATGTCCGAATGAAGCTATTTTCGAAACTCGCGGCGACGCGGAGGCGAAGGGCAATCATGTGGGCGACGGTCAGGGAGTCGGAGACGCTATTTACGTGATTACCCATGAACGGTGTACCGAGTGTGTTGGCCATTTTGACGAACCTCAATGCACGGCGGTTTGTCCCGTGGATAATTGTTGCATCGCTGATCCCGCCTATCCGGAGGCCACGGATATTCTGCTGGAAAAGGCGAAGAAACTCAATCCTGACAAGGCCATCGACCCGGCAAAAGTTTGGAGCGGCGTGCGGAACTAGTCATTATCCCCTGGAAGAACCGCTCCACACTTGTCCTCTGCATCTGCCACCACGCTGCTACCAGGCCAGGACAAACCAGCCCCATCAGGCCCCATATCAGCAGTACCCTGCTTTGTGGTTTCTTGTGGGGTTAGGTTGTCTGAGGTTGGGCTATCTGAAATTCGTAATTCGCAGGTCGGTGCGTGAGCTTCCGATCACCTCTAAGCGTGTGCTAAATTTGTGCTAAAACATATTCGAATCCACAAGAGCCTCTGAAATCAATAGAACTGCTGGAAAGTTCCTAAGCTTCGGTATTCAAATAAAAAACGGGGAAACCATTTGAAACACCGAGCCTTTTCAAAAGTGCTTTGCGCACATTCCTAAACCGTTTGTCGTACGTTCAATTCGTATCGGGGGCACCAAACAGAAATCGTTCGTGCAGTCATTCCCTTCACTGTGCTCACAGTGCCCATCTTCTCTCATCGATACGGAGTTCAAATTCGCTTGCCCGCCACGCGTGGTTGCGTATACTCATTCTAAGCACGCGGACCATCTTGAGAAAGGAGCGACCGTGTCGAAGCGCAACACCTCGAAGCCAAGAAGCCGCCTCGCCAATCCGTGCGTCGTGGAATACCTTGGGCCGAACTTTACGGAAAAGGGAACGATGACGGATCTTTCTAGCGATGGAATGAAAATACTCGGCACCCGCACCGTTCATGTCGGCATGCGCTTTGCCCTCCGACTATCGGTCGGTGAATCTGCCTCACCCATTCAAATTCCTTGCGCCTATGTGCGATGGACGCGCAATCAAGAATTCGGAGTGAAATTTGGCCCGATGGAGCCAGCAGTGATGGCGCAACTCCATGACCTTCTCTCGTCCCACCAAGGCGCACCCACCGCCTAACCCGCTGCGGAAAACTATTTTATCTGTTCGAGCTTCGAATCGCGCCGGTCTCGCGCCTTCTTTCCTTCCTTCCCAGGAATTGTGGGGAAGGGAAGGGTGGGGGATGACAAACCATCATGAGTAATACTGGTTGCGTGACGCCCCCCATTTGAGGTGCCGCGTTTGGGTCTACCCAACTCAGGGCGACCCGGTATCCTTGTAACCAGACCGCTACACAAGGAGGGCAGTATGACCCGTACACGTTGTCAGGGTTATATGGCGAAAGATTACTTTTTGGATCTCATGGAGAGCGCGGAAGATATGTGGCTGGCAGGTTGGCGCTGTCTCAACTGCGGACACGTCCTTGACCCCGTGATGGAGCGGAATCGACGTGGGCAGGGGTTGGCTGCAATCGCCTCAGCTGTACGAGAGCCAGGCCAGAAGATGGAATCTAGAAACATCTCGATGTCATCGTAGCCTCATCAGCCGGGCCATTAGTGGGTCTCTGTGATAGCCGGGCATACATCGTCCTCCCTCAAGCGGTTTCGAGAGCCCTCGTCCACTTTCCTATGTTTTCTTGCCACGTTGTGGAGGCTGGGCTAGACTTTCTCCAGACTCTATGGCACGAGCAAAAACATCAGAACCGTCTCGCGTGCGGTCCAAAGCCGCCACGGTTGAAGAGCTTACCCGCGGCGTCAGAAACCTCCAGGAATTTCTCACACAGGTGGAAGACCTGGGCCGAGAAGGCTTTCCCTATCTCGACGCAGCCCGAGCAAGAACAGAGTTGCAATTCCGCGAGTGCATTCGCCGCACGTTTGGCGAAAAATCCCCTGAGTTCCAAGAGCATCGACACCACAGACTTCTTATGGACACCCCTGAGGCTACTCAGCAGAGTATCGCCCTCATCAAGACCCTTATTGCCACGCTTGAGCAAAAAAAATGTGATCTGCAAGGAGGGCCCTCCCCCCAGCAAGCCTCTCCAACACCGCCGGCCTCACCGATTTCCGCACTTGCACGCCCGCAGATGACCGTAGTGCCGTCATCGATCTCGACGGTTCAGATGGCCATGACGCAAACCGGGCCGATCACGGTTCCGCAGGTAATCATGGCTACGAACCTCAGCCTGGTCTCGGCCACGGCTGAACCGAGTCCACCTCCGCCCCCCCCGGTTCCTCCGGCCTCTTGGCAAAGTCCTGAGCCTTTGAGTCCATCGACAGTTGTCCCCGAACCATCACCGATTTCACCCGCACCGGTTGCGATGGTGATGCCGCATACCCCGTCGCCGTTGGAACCAGTGGTTCCAGTTACTTCAGCGCTGCAGCCATTGCTATCACAACTCGGCCTGGTTCCAGCCATTGTCATGCCGAGCTCACCTCCGGCCTCCTCGGTTCCTCCAGCTCCTGTGCATAAGCCTGAGATTCTGATTCCATCGAGATCTGTGTCTGAACCATCGACGATTTCATCAGCCTCGGTTGTGGTGGCGATGCCGCATACCTCTTCGCACTCAGCGGTTCCGGTTGCTCTAGAGCCCCAGCTACCACCCTCACAAGCGGGACAGACTGCGCAAGCCGATGTATCCCTAGCCAGCCAGCCAGCCCCCCCACCACAACCTGAACCGGAGCCTAGCGTGCACCCAACTCCCTTCGCCAACCTAGAACCTAAGATGCAGGAAGCCTTTCCTGTTCTTCTCAATTCGCAGCCGCCTGCCTCGATGCTGGCCGGCTCTTCCTCGCCTCTTGAGCCTGGACATGGGCTTGCTCAGGCTGGATCAGACCCTGTCGAACTCGTGAAGGCTGTCTGTGGCCGATTCCATGCCGTTGTCAGGCAGTTGCGACTTCGTGGGGAATATCGAGCGACCTTACAGGTGGAAGACGAGGTTGATGCGCAAGATCTGCTGCATGTACTTCTACGCGTTCAATTCAACAATATCGATACGGATGAATGGACGCCGAGCTATTCAAGCGGAGCGCTGCGCACGACACTCTTACTGAATGAGAGCCGTCTTGCGGTGATCGTCAAGAAAACACGGCCTGGCCTTGCGGCCAAAGATCTTACAGACCAACTTCGGGTTGACGCAGCTCGGTATCGATTCCACGGCCGCTGCACCACGCTCTTGTGTTTCATGTACGATCCTGATGGCCGTATCGGGAACCCTCAAGGCTTCGAAGCGAGTCTCACGAGCGTGAACGATTCATTTATTGTCGACGTACTGGTTGCCCCAAAATGAGGTGATATATGAAAAGGCCTAAATCTGCCGTTGTCACGCGCCCCAACTCGTCTGGAGGTACTCTTGCATTGACAGAAATGCCGAGCATCGGCTACCGTGCCAAGGATCCCACTATTTCTGCGGTGCCATGTACGATTCACGCCCCAGTCGATGGCGGGAGAGTCATGTCGGATCGGGCCTATGTACTGATCAATGTGCAACCCGGTCGCACAAGCGATGTGGTTCGGGCGTTGTCCGGAATCAAACAGATTAAGACCATTGATCCTTGCTGGGGCAAGCCTGATATTATAGTGGTGGTAGAAGTTTCAGACCAGGATGCCCTCACCCAGTTGGTGCTGAGTCGGATTCATGAGATCGAGGGGGTCGTGCAAACCGATACCCACCTTGTCTATCGATTGAAGGCCGATATTCCCAAGTGACCTACAATCTTCAAAAACACAGATTCGCGCCTCTTATCGCCTGATCGGTGCCACCAGGTCTTCCTATACCCTATGAGCCTGGCGTGATCGACGTGACGCTTTCTACCATGCAGGAGAGGCATCCTCATTACGGTAGGCGACCTGCCTCCTATTCGGTCTCTCCGTTGTCGGCATCATCACCAAGATCCAACCCAAACCGGTCGGCCATCCGATAAAGTGTGCGCCGGTCGATACCGAGAATCTTTGCGGCTTTGACTTTATTTCTCTTGGTTTCCTTTAGTACTCGGACGAGATGACGCTTCTCGACCTCCTCAAGCGATAAACACCCTTCATCATTGTGGCTACTTGCCACGGCGGTCTCCTTCGCCGGCAGCTCTGTCCTGCGTAGCGAAGCTGGCAGATCGTCCGGCGTGAGGAGGGGACCGTGACTCAACGAAACAGCCCTCTCGATGGCATTTTCGAGCTCTCGCACATTGCCCGGCCACCGATACTGTATCAATAGCCCCATCGTTTCTGGAAGCACCCCGCGCACCGCATGCGTCGCTCCCGCTGCGCATTTCTGTAAGAAGTGATGGACCAACATCGGAATATCCTCCCGCCGTTCCAGTAACGCCGGTAAGGTGATACGCACGACATTGAGCCGATAAAATAAGTCGTCCCGAAACTTCCCTTCCTTCACAAGCTGCTCGATATCTCGATTGGTCGCTGCGATGATACGGACATCAACCTTTGTCGATGTCGTGCTGCCGACACGGCGGACCTCGTGATCTTGCATCACCCGCAGCAACTTTACTTGTAGTGCTTGCCCGGTCTCACCGATTTCGTCGAGAAACAGCGTGCCTCCGTTTGCGGATTCAAAGAGGCCAATTTTGTTTCCCACTGCGCCGGTAAAGGCGCCCTTCTCATATCCGAACATTTCCGACTCCAGCAGAGTATCCGGCAGCGCTCCACAATTGACTGGAATAAACGGTTTGTCCCGACGAGGCCCATTCGCATGGATCGCTCGTGCAATCAGTTCTTTGCCGGTCCCGCTTTCCCCTTGCAGGAGCACCGTGCTCTTACTCTCAGTCACTCGCGCTACCAGCTTATACACTTCCAGCATAGCGGGACTGCTTCCCACCAGCGGAGACCATTCATCTTTGTTCTTCAGCTCTTCACGAAACCTGGAATTTTCTCGGATGAGTCGGCAGTGATCGAGACTCCGCTTGACGACCAACTTGATATCTTCCTTCTTGAACGGCTTGGCAAGATAGTCGTAGGCCCCTTGCTTGATTGCCTCAATAGCACCCTCAAGGGAGCCGAATGAGGTCAACATCACGACCGCCGTGTCAGGGTTCATACGTTTAAACTCACGCAAGACCGTGAGCCCATCAACCGCTCCCATGCGAATATCTGTCAGCACCAGGTCCACTCGACCCTGACGTCCTCGGGCAATCACTTCTTCACCGCTGGCGAAGGTTTCAACGGTATAGCCTTCTTTCTTTAAGGCCTCAGCCAGGAGATCGCGCGCGACCATATCGTCGTCGGCAACAAGAATATTTGCTGGTTGCATCAGTGCGTCTCCGTCATGTACGTGGACTCGGTCTTCAATCCAGGTAAGGTGATGGTCACGGTTGTGCCTCGCCCAGTTTCGCTTTCGAGTACAAGACTCCCTCCATGGGCTAAGACTGTCTCGCGGCTCAAGAATAGTCCTAACCCCGTGCCTTTGCCAACCGCCTTGGTTGTAAAGAACGGTTCAAACGCTTTCTGCACGTCGGATTCAGGCATGCCGCATCCTGTATCCCGTACCTCGATGGTAAGTACCAGAGGTGACGGTGAGTCGGTAACCCGGCGGCCGCGGTCAAGCTCCTCGGACGAGGCGGTACGGACACTCACCAATACATTCACCGCTCCGTGCGCTGGGGTGGCGGATAAGGCATTGGCGAACACGTTCACCATCACTTGATGTATTTTCTCCGCATCGGCCCACACAAGCGGGAGGTCTCCGGGAATTTCGACTGTCGTAGTAATTTCTTTCGCATGGAAGGCGGGCTCCATCAACACAACCGCAGGGCTGATGACCTTGTCCGCGGGCAACCATGTCGGTTCAGGTTGGCGCTGTCTGGT
>JBBRRN010000122.1:0-8974 GCA_038200685.1 Nitrospirales bacterium | reverse complement strand
TGACTCAACCCGCGTCGCTCGCGCAGCTTCGCCAGCTCGACGGCGATTCCGACCTCTTGTGCCGCCTTCGCAAGCGCCTCGGCGAATTTCGGTTCCTTCTTCAGTTGCTCGTCGAGGTAGTGTCTATGCGTCTTCATCATGAATTCTTCCCTTGCTGTCCTCGTATCGTTGCTCCGCGATGGCGATGTCCCGTTCGCGCAGCTTCGGCCTTTTCTTGTGAATGGCGTGAAGGATGACAAACCGCAATGGGCTTGGCTGATTGCTTTTTATGTTCAATGACGGCCACTACTTTGTTTGATTGACACCCAGGACATCGAGCAGAGAAATGACCAGGTGAATGCGACGCAGTCCGAGTGTTTTAAAAACAACAGTTTGTCAACGGCCTGCTAGGGCTGTCCGCGTGGCATACGCTGTTGGCTGAGAGGAATGGGCTGCGTTCCGTCTTGTGAGAGGCCTAGAATAAAAGTTTCGTGGGCACCGACACGTTTAGTCGGGCTAAATGTCAGTGGGGGGGCCGTTCCCGTCTGATATTCGTGAAAATGTTCGAGTGACTGGATAAGTTCACTGCGGGTGATGTGCCTGCCGGATCGTTTCAACGCCTCAACCAACATGGAGGCAGCTGTATACGCCAGGCTGACAAATCCTACATGCCGAACCTTCCCGGTTTGAACGAGCGGTTCGAGAACTCCAAAGTCGATGGTACTTGGCAGTCGGGATGAGGTTGCGAAGAACATCCGCTCAGAGATCCGACGAGGGAGTTGGAGTCCCAGTGGATCAACCATTCCAAGTAAACTGAGCATAACGGGAGCGTAGGCTTTCTGATCCATTTCTGAGGCGAGGATATGCAGCTCTGCCTTACTTCCAAAGTAGAATACGGCATTGCAGCGATGGGCCATGAGAGTTTCGACCAACGTGCGTGTCGCGTTCTGCTGAGATTCGCCGCGCTGTTCGACGACGATCTGAACATTGTGCTGTATGGCCTGTGCGCGTGCGCCGGCGAGTGCGTCAGCATCAAGCTCGCTCGCCGAAAAGACCAGCCCGATACGGAGCGGTTGTTCGGCAACGAGTTCTCGCGTGTGGGAAACTAGAAAGTTCACCAGGGCTCTCGCCTGTTCCTCAAAGCCGGGCAAGACATAAAAAATTGACGTGTGCGGCGGAGTCATGACGTGCGGAGAGATTGACAGCGGGCCGAGGGCAGGAATGCCTTCCTGCGCAATGAGCTGGTTGGTCGTTGCGCTGCCAGTCGGTTCGAAACTGCCGACCAATGCGAATACCTGATGCGTCTCGATGAGCCGCCGAGTCGCAGCGACGGTGCCTTGGGGTGAGCCCTGCGAATCCTCGACGACCAGGTCAAGCTTCCTCCCGTAGATTCCACCTTGTTGATTAATGTGGTCCATGTACGCGTGCAAGGTCGTCTGGACGTCCTGGCCGATCTCGGAAAGTGGGCCGGTTAGTGGCAAGGCTGTACCGAGGGCAAGGCTTGTTGGGTTGACCCCTGCATCCATATCGCTTTCTCCTCCGAGTTGCTTTACATACGCAATCAGGGAGGCAAGGTGTTCAGTGGACATTTGGAAACGAGGCATCCCGGTATGAAGGAGATGGCCTGACGCGTCGCGACCTTCTAGGATGGCTCGCGCAAGCGAGCTGTCGTCGTAGGGGGCGCGGTGTGTGCCCGTGAGAGCCGACGTATGTGCCGACGTGAGCGACGACCAGGTTAAGGAGGGAACTCGGAGGCCTCCTTCGTCTGTGCCCTGCCCGCGAGATCCGTGGCAATTCGTGCAGTGTATCGTTGAGGCCGGTAGAGCAATCGAGCTATCCGCCAGTCGAGCGGTGATATCACGACCCGTTCCACTTCCACCTCTGTGGTAGATGCGGTGTCCCTGTCGCTCTTGCGGGGTGAGCGGGTCGATCCAGGCCCAGGCAGGTTCCCATTCAACAAGGGCAAGGAGGGTGACGATGAAACATGGCAGCAGGAATGCGGAGGCACGCGATTGACACACATGCATTACGGTTGGCCGGAGGGTGAAAGATCTTCAGTGGGCATGCTGCGGTGGTCGGCGATGTCGCGAATGGTCGTTGCGATGGTCGAGACGCTCGCGAGCCCGTAGAGCCTCGTCCAATTGCCGGTGGTATCGTTGCCGATCACGATGAGCGGCGTATGCGTGATCTTATCGGGGCTATATGCTCCAAGGGCTTTCAGGAGCTGATCGGTCTCCGCGCGGTTACTTCTGACAAAGGCCCAACCCGCTCCCGCATGAAACATGGTGGCATAGTGCTTGAGCTGTTCCGGGGTATCTGTGGCCGGGTCGATGCTGACGGAGATCAAGGCAATATCTTGCCCAACCCGTTTCCCGAGGTGTTGCTGAACACCGCTGAACAAGGCAGTGGCGGTCGAGCAACTGGTCTTGCAGGAGGTGAAAATGAAATTGATCGCCACGGTGCGACCCTTGACAAGATTGGTGTAGAAACGAACCTCTTTGCCGGTTTGGTCGATCACCTCGACATCCGGGATTGCGGGAGTCTTAGTCTCAGCGACGGCGACCATCACCCCACTCAGGATCCAGAAGCTAAGGACTAGCCTGAGTACACCCTTCGTCATAAAACGCTCACCGTTGTCGCTCTTCAGCCCGCTGCATGCGTTTGTCCGACCGAGGTGTAGCCGAAACAACCTGCTGCACCACGGGAACACCGTCGGCATAGCGCAAGTGTTGCGATAACGTCTGTACCATCACGCGGTACTCTCCAGCATGTGGGAACGACTGTATCACCGCATAGCGTCCAGGTTCTGTCTCCTGAGCGTGGTGACGCTGCTGCCAAGATCCTGGCGGTTCAAAGACCAACACTTGCACATCTCGCAGACCTGTAATGGGGTGCTGAGTCGCAGCATCCATAATGGTCAAGGTCAGCGTCGTTGGCACTTTTGGAGCCACCGGCTCGGCTCCGAAGCCAGTCTGCACGATCGGACGCCGTGGACCAGTAACCGTGGATGCCCCACTTGGCGATTCCTGCACGGTTGCCTGGAAACAGTGTGTGATACGTGGCCCATCGATCAGGAGCGGCACGTCATATCGTCCTGCCTTGGTAAACGTCACCGGCGCGCGATACACACCAGGCGCAACTTCTTTTAAGCTCCGATCGAGAATCAGAATGCCGCGGGGCATGCGCTTGTAATTGGAGAAGGTCCCCATCGGGGCCATCATGCCTTCTTGATAGAAATAGAGGGTCTGGTCCGGCGCGTTCGCCACCATCACCGCGTTGCCTTCTGGAGTCGGGACGATCATCGACGCGACACCAAGCTCTTCAGCGGCGGCACTGGGAGCCTTCCGGCCAATTTGAATATCGAGCGGCGTGACCTTCCCTTGCCGTAGACCTTGCAGATCGATAAGGGTAACTTTCTCCGATTCGATCCCACGTATGTACGCATAGTGCTGGGTGAACGCAATTTGATCGGGGTCTTTAACGACGGGGACCGTGACCGTCACAGAATTGGTGGCGGTATCGATGAGTGAGACTCGACTTTCAAGCTGATTCGCGGCCACCACGAAGCGGCCCTGCGGTTCTGTTGCAAGCGCGACGATGCCTGGCGCAACAGGGATGGTACTTACCACACGATGTTCGGTTGGATCGATTGCCGTGATCGCATTGCCATTCAACGCCCCAACATAGAATCGTCTGGCAATGGCGCTATAGGTCAGAGTGACCGGCGTTTCGCCGACAGGAATTGTTCCCGCAACCCTATGAGTCTGGGCGTCAATGGCCGAGACCGTGTTCGATTTACTATTGGCCACATAGAGAAAGCGGCTGTCCGCTGTGGCTACCAATGCATGCAGCCCCTCACCGATTGGCACCGTGGCAGCAAGCTGATGTGTGACCGTATCGATAGCGGCTACCTGTGCAGTGCCGTCCAATCCAACCCACATCTGTCGCCCATCTGGTTGCAACAGAATCCGCCCTGGGCGTGACCCGGCGCCGGTCGCGACCGTGCTGAGCAGCTTCCGAGTACGCGTATCAATGACCGCCACAGCTGCCTCATCCGGCATGGTCACGTATAGCACGCTGCTATCCTGGCTCAGCGCCCAATCAGCACCAGCCCCAGGCAGCGTTACCAGGCTTTCGAGCTTGGTGATGCTAAAATCCACCTGTGGGTTGATCACAGAGATGGTCTTGTCGTGGTTCATCGTTAAAATCACATATTGATTCAGATCGATCTCGGCACGGCTTCCCAACCGACCGCTGACCAAGGGACGAATCTTATCGACACAAGCGGTTTCGTCAGCGATCATTTCAGATGGACGGCCCATGATCCATGCCCGTGGGCGAACTCCGAGGACAGGCACGCCCGTCTTGGCATCGGTCACTGAAACATCGACCGTTGCGGAGTGACCAGCCTGGAGATCACCATTTCCACTGGTGGAATCGAGCGGGCGGATGGCCAATTCAACCGCAAGCCCATTCTGCTCAAACCGCTGTACAGCTGGACGTGTAACCTCAGGAACAATACCCGGCGGCGTTGCGACGTCGGTAATCGCTGCAGAAAAACTTTCTTGGCCGAACGCCTGAGTACTGACCACTAGAAGCGCATAACACCACAGATACAGACACATCCGCATGAAGAAACGGCCAGATTTTTTCCTCATGGCTGTTGAGTCGTTATCCCTTGCGAATATTCGATTTTGCATTTATCCAACTCGTTCTTGTCATTCACATCGTCCTCCAACATCTTCTTGGTGTCAGAGTAGTGGTACCAGCTCAGGGGAGCCCTGGGCTCCACACGCAGAATGCCCCACAACCCTCCGCCGAACATGAAGCCTTCTTGTGTACGGTAGAGATAGTCACCCGGCACTTTGCAGTCGCCGCCTGCAGTCGTCATGATATTGACCGCACGGTTTGGCCCAATCCCGCTGGTCGATCCTAAGCGGATCTGCGAATCTCGATTCCAACCCATTCGCTTTGAGTCGTCGATCCAGGGACTCGGACTCCAGTCATGTCCGAAAATCGTGAATCCATGTTGCCGTGGATGGCCACCCGGATGCACGACCCGGAAACGGAGATGCTCGCCGGCGGTCGCTTTGAAGAGCGGCGTAGCAGGGTCACAGAACTTGCCACCCGCCCAGTCGGCTTGGCATCGGAAATGCGACACGGTTGAACTCAGCACATTGGACCAATCGAATCCACCCATCGTGTCCGGCTCGTCGGCGGCACTCGCCCCCAAGCGAGCCCACAGCGGCTCCGTTCGATAATTGAACGCTTTCTGGCCGGAGTCTTCAGAGTCATCGCCGTTCCGGAGATTTGGAATCGGCTGACCATTTTGCTGGAGACTCAAATCGTCCTGATACAGCAGGACCATCTCACGAAATCCATTCAGTTGCCTCGTGGTTTCTGCCGGCTTATCTGGACAGCGTAAAGCCTTCTTGAACGGTTTCCCATACTTGTCCGTTTTGGGCTCCGGCTCCCACCATTCAACAGCGACCATCGCCTTGCTCTCAGAAGCCGTGTCATCCCAGGTCGAACAGAGCGGCTCAATGATCAAGGCTCCGATCGCCCCATGCGACGTGTGTTTAATCACATCCCCCATGTCACGCAACGGCACTGCGCCGAACTCATAGGGAACCCCATAGAGCCGATTCTTCTTAGACACTCGAATATCGCCGGCATACCAGAGGTAGGTGATCGATCCTCCCTCTGGTCCAACCGTGGAATCCTTATTGATGCCGACACGAGCTCCGTCGCTCTCATTCAAGTTGTAGTCGACCAACTGCGGATGCAGTCCCACACGACTCGATGACCGAACTTGGTTAAAGTTAAAGCCGAGAATTATGGGCGGCACCAGGTTATAGCTCCAGCTCTCCGGACTGTTCGGATCATTGTCCGGCATCTTGGCCGGAAGATGGTTGGTGAGGGTGACTTTGATACAGTCTCCCGCCTTCGCTCGCAGGATGAGCGGTTCCGGGAGTTTGGCGCCGGAGCGTAACTTTGAGACATCCTTTGTGTCGACAAAGAGCATTGCACTGGCGTCGGCAATCCCAAACCGTTCGTTGTAGATCAGCTTCTTCGTTGGAAGCAGATTCTTGGCAAGATGGGCCTCAATTTCGTACTCTGTCAAGGAACCTTTCCGATCCTTGCCGTAACAAAAGGCCTCCAGAGCATCTTTTGGGGGAGGGCCTGGTTCGATGCCAGTACCCAGGGGCACAATTTGCTCACTGTCCCCATCTTCATCCCACTCCTTCTGGAGGAAGGCGACTTCCAACACATCATTACTTCGTTCGGTATTGCCTGGTAGGCGAGCAAGGGCTGGTGCTTGCTCCTCGCGGGAATACACGCGCATGATCCCCCACTGACCATCCCACAGATTGTCCGTTGCGCCGGAGGCATACAAATGGTCCGCCGCTCGCAGTGACTTCACGGGCTGCTCAGTAGCTTGCTTCGCACTTCCTTTCTGGTCATTGGGCTTCCCTGTCTTCTCGCTCATGGCGCCTGTTTTCTTCCCGTCGAAGGGGAGGAATTCCACCATGCGATCATTGAATTCAAAGTGCTCCGAGATGCCGATCTGCTGGGCATTCACATACCCGGTATACGGCGAATCCGGCTGGGCCAGCCACCTGGCTCCGTGCATCGTGAAGACGTGCTGTTCTTCCTGCGCACCCTGAATCAGCCGAATCTGGACATGATCTCCATCGTAGGCGCGCAAGAGTGGAGTCGCTGGATCGCCAGACTGGCGGCCTCTGTCATCTCCTTCGGTAAAGATTTTGTTGTTGACCGCCTGCTGCGCCTTATGAACCTCTGAACTAAAAACCCCAGCGAGGTCTCCTCTCGAATTTTCTTTCGGCAATTGCACGAATTGATGGCTTGTCTTATCCTCCTCGCCAATTCGCAATGGGATCGGTTCGTTCCGATAATTGATGAGCTGCGTTCCAGGATCTTTGGTTGAAATTCCCTCCGGCACGGGGATTCGGCCTGGGAGGATAGGATTGCGCAAAGCTCCCTCAATTTGGCTTGGCGGATTGATAGGGTGGTTTTCTTTATCGTAGACGATGGCAAAATCGGCAAACGCAAGATTGAATTCCCGCCCCGTCCTATCCTTATCGATACTGTCCTTGTTGTCGAGCTGGTGACTGCACTCCACCGCCTTCGCATTCAGACAGGCTGTGCCTTTGTCACGGACAATGATATTCGCAGCATAGGAGGTTGGCCCCCCATCCTTTCTGAATTGTGTTGGCTTCCCTTTCTCATCCGTTCCGCCCATCTCTTGTCCATCCAGGGTAAACCACTTGGAGTTTCTCGGTTCCACGACCAGAGCCGCATAGAGCCCATGATGTTGATGTGAGCTGGGGCCAAAGTGATCGTGTGTAAAGACCGTCCGCATGGTGCGATCTTTGACGCCTTTTGCACCGGGTTTTCCATTGAGGACTGGATCGGCCCACCACCGTTGAACTGTGGTCTGGGCCCCACACCAGGGATGCTTGGCCGGGTCGTTATCGTCCCCTCCCATATCCTTGCAATAGCCCCGTCGATCACCAGCCAATGCACCATTCGGAAGGAACATAGGATGCGTCTTCGGATGAAGCATCTTCGGTAACTCGGCTGGGCAACCATCCTTGCTCGGGTTCTTTTGGCAAAGGTCTCTCAAGGCGTTATTTGCCACGATCCGCTCGCGCACTTCATCGGCGGCCAGAGTGCCGTCTTCGTAGTTATAACCATTGCCTGAACCATCAGACGACGTGACGTCGAATTTGACCAGATGGATATGCTGGCCGATGGTATCGGTCGGCGAATAGGCTTGGAAGTCGTCTAGATTGAGGTTGCCGGGAATCAGATTCGTGGCTTTGAACACGATGCACTCACCGGAGTTGGCCCGAAAGAAAAGCGGTTCGGTCGGCCGTGACCCCTCTATTGTCGCCTTGACATCTTCTTCAAGTACAGGAAGTCGCGCTTGCGGGTCGTGCCAGCCCGCCTTGTTTACCTGCATATCCATTTGGATATAGACGGCATGGTATTCCCGTGTTTCGACCTTATGCACATGCCCTTTTTCATCGACAAATTGATTTGGGCAAGGATTTGAGAAGGGCGCACCGGGTGCCCCTTTGCCAAGATCCCCTTCCTTTATGTTCCCGCCGCCGTTCACGCGGAACAGGATGCGCGGATCAGCAGGGTGATCTCTGTCACATGTTCCATCTGACTCGCAGGTGGGATACCCTGCGGCCTCCCAGTTGTAGGTGGTATGTGTCCAGCCTGGTTCGCCGGGACGAACGGCCTTGCGATCTTCCGATTTCTTCCGATCCGAAAGTTCAAGCGTGCCTGCGTGGAATTGCATTGCTCGTTGTTCCCGGTCGATCCCTTCTTCATCCAGGAGTTTAATTCGCGCTGTTTTCAGCTGACGCGCAAGAGTAAAATGTTCAGGATCCATATTTTCCTTGAACACTCGACGCGCCGTCTCGTCAGATATCTTTTTCCCATCGATATAGAGATCTGTCCCCGGCTTGTGCGCCTTCTTATCTTCTTTGCCTTTCTTAACATCCTTAATGATATCTGCCGGCTCTTTGGCGGTTACTCCGTCGGCCGTCTCTCCTCCGAGAATAATATGGCGGCGTAAGGTATCGGCGGAGTCAGGTATGGGAGCAAGATCCCTAGGTGGCTGAGGGGGCCGGTGGCCAGCTTCACCGGCAATGTAGAAGGGGTATCCCTTGAACTGGTCGCTTGGCATAGGAGGTAATGGGGTACGAGGCAATGGAACGAGAGCCGGATTCGGCGTGCCCTCTGTGATTTCATAGTCAGGCAATCTTCGGTTTTTCCCACCATCTTCAAACACATCGTGACTCCGCCAAAGCTCCCACATCCCCTGGGCAAAGTGCGGATAGAGATGGCAGTGGAAAATGGAGTCCCCCGGCCCGAAATTCCGATTGCCCGATCCGCCGTAATGGATTTCGTATGAAAAGACGGCACCAGGTGAAATCGTTTGTGAGTCGAGATAGTGCGA
>JBBRRN010000121.1:0-9036 GCA_038200685.1 Nitrospirales bacterium | reverse complement strand
GATGCCAATTGTTCAGGCGGAAGTGCTTCGAGGATATCGGAGGGTATGTTCCGATAAGAGCAGGTGGAATAGATTGGATTGCAGTTACGACTGCCCGAATGAGGGGATGGAAAACCCGGTCGTTTCGGGAGAAGTTCTTCTTCCATCACCGGTCGTTGGGAACGGCAGAGCGTAGTCGTTTCGCATCCGGATTCCAATATGGAGAGAAGGCTTACTATCTGGGAGGGCATCCCCTCTGGGAGTTGCTTCGGGTATGTTACAAAATGGCGAGGCGTCCATATGTGATCGGTGGCGCAGTGCTCGGGATGGGATATGTGTGGGCATTTTTAAGGCGGACGCCAAGGGCCGTGCCGAACGAGTTGATGCGATTTCATCGCAGAGAGCAAATGATGAAGTTGAAGAATATCTTGTCTTCACTCCTGAAGTTTCGTCGAGTCGATCGTTTTCGTATTATGAATAATTAGGCGGCGGCTGTTCTTAGCCTGTATGGAGAGAGCACTCGAATGACTGGTTCAGTAGTAGAAAATTTGCAGCCAATGATTGGGCGATTTATCGAGTGGCTTGATCGTTACGGGGAGGACTCCTACGACTTCCAGACGTTCTATGCCGGCCCCGTCGGTCAGAAGGCAAAAGCGCTTTATTACAAGCATCGATTATTGGGAACCATGGCCGTTGCACCGATTATTTTCTGTGAGGCCTTTGTTCCATCGGCCAGACGGTTTTTTTGGAAGCCGCAGCGCTTTCCGATCGCCGACGCTCACTTCGCTATGGGATTCGCGGCGCTTTCGCAGATTCTGGGCGACAAGACCTACTATCGGCGGGCCGTGCATTTTCTTGAAGTGTTGGGGGCCACTCGCTGTCGGGGCCAGAAGTATCATGCCTGGGGCTATCCCTTTGATTGGGTCGGCATCGGCGGGACGATCGAGGAAGGCACGCCGCTGATTACCACCGAGCCGTACGTGTACGAAGCGTTCGCGCAAGTGTACGAGATCGACAAGGATCCGAAATGGCGCCAGGTCATGCAGTCATTGGCGCAGCACGTATCGGAGGACTACTCCGATGCGCAGACATCGCCTCGCGCCAGCAGTTCATCCTATTGCCCCTCCACTCGCCCAGATCCTGGGATGGTCGTCAATGCGAGCGCGTATCGAGCCTTCATACTGACAAAAGCCGCATTGGATTTCTCGGAGGAGAAATATCGACGGCAGGCTGAACGCAACATGCACTTTGTGCTGGAATCCCAAAATGCCGACGGGTCATGGTACTACGCGATGGATGGCCGGAGGAGCTTCGTCGATCACTTCCACACCTGTTTTGTGATAAAGGCTTTGGCTAAGATCGAGCGGTTGACTGGAAATGCCGATTGTACAGTGGCGATTGAGCGCGCGGTCAAATATTACGTCGAGCATTTATTCGACGAGGTTGGCTTACCCAAGCCATTTTCCAAGGCACCCAGGTTAACGATCTATCGGCGTGAATTGTACGACTACGCGGAGTGCATTAATCTAGCGACGCTCCTGATGGGACGATTTCCGGCTCTCGATAAGCGCTTGGAGTCAGTACTGCACGATATCCAGACGAGGTGGCAGCGATCCAATGGGGTGTTCCGTTCCCGGCACTTGTTACTGGGTTGGGACAATGTGCCCATGCATCGCTGGGCACAAGCCCAACTGTTTCGAAGTCTTTGCTTGCTGCTCGCGCAAAACGCCATGAAACATTGATCTCGCTGAATTCTCTGACAAGGGTTGCGTCCAAATCAATTAAGATTGTGTAGAGATGGTGAGCCCTTGTAAAACTCCTTGGGTAACCGGCTCTGTAAAATAGAGAAGGATATGAAGCGTGCCTGGAATCGTTGGAATCATCGGTAAAGGGTCTCGTGGAAAGCATGAGAGCGATCTGAAGCTGATGATCGACTGCATGATGCATGAGCCTTTTTATAAAAAAGGTTCCTACATCAACGTAGGGATGGGCGTCTATGTTGGCTGGACCTGTCATCCAGACTCGTTCGCTGACTGCATGCCGGCAATGAATGAGAGGAAAGACGTCGTGTTGGTTTTTTCAGGGGAGCATTTTACCGACCGATCAGAGGGGAAGGAGTTCAAGGCGAGCGCATTGCTGCAAGGATACGAGGATAAAGGCGAGGCATTCCTAAAGCAGCTGAACGGTTGGTTTTGCGGGGTGCTAGTCGATCTGAGGAAATCGAGGGTGATCCTCTTTAACGATCGTTATGGAATGCACCGAGTCTACTACCGTGAAGGCAAAGACGAATTCATCTTTGGATCGGAAGCCAAGTCCTTGCTGAAGGTCAGACCGGAATTACGGCAGCTCGACATGCAGGGCCTGGGAGAAATGATCAGTTGTAATTGTGTGCTTGAGGGGCGAACGCTCTTCCCGAGGATTTCATTATTGCCTGGCGGCGCTGCATGGACATGGGAGAGCAGATCTGGCCTCAACAAGTATGCGTACTTCAACCCAAGTGATTGGGAAAATCTGCCTCATCTCGATGAAGAGACGTTTATTGCTCGACTGAGCGAGACGGTTAGGAAAGTCATCCCTCGATATTTTCGAGAGAAGGGGCGAGTAGGGATGTCGTTAACCGGAGGATTGGATTCGCGCATGATGATGGCATGCCTGAATCCATCGCCAGGCGAACTGCCTTGCTACACGTTCGGTGGCGTGAAGGACATGCTGGACATCTCGATCGCCAGAAGGGTTGCAGACGTCTGCCGCCAAACGCACACGGTACTGCGCCTTGATTCCTCGTTCTTTTCTGAATTCTCGAATCTGGCTGAGAAAACCATCTATGTGACAGATGGAAGCTTGGACGTCTCGAGTACGCATGACATGTTTTTTAATAAGTTGGCTCGAAAGATTGCTCCGATTCGAGTGACGGGCAAGTTTGGAAGCGAAGTCATAAGAGATCACACTATGTTCAATGCGGGACTGTACCCTGGAGGCCTGTTTCACCCTGATTTGCAGTCTTGCGTCGCAAACGCCGTAGGGACTCTCGATCATGTCAAGAAGGGACATAAACTCTCTGTCGCCGTGTTCAAAGATTTCCCCTTGCGTGAATACAACAAAATCGCTATCGAACAGTCTCAGTCCATTTTCCGTTCACCCTATATGGACAATGATCTTGTCGAGCTCATGTATCGGGCGCCCGTGGGCATTCGATCTTCAAATCAGCCACAACGACGGATTATCAAGCAATGCAATCCGAGGTTGAGCGCGATTATTTCTGATCGAGGATATAGCGAACAGACGAACCCACTCGTTTCAAAGTTCCTGGAGCTGTATCACTATGCCCTCTTCAAGGCGGATTACACATACGTGTACGCCCTGCCCCACTGGCTGACACGACTCGACACGATTTGCATGGCCATCAATGGAGGCAGACCGCTGGTCGGAAAATCGCAGAAATTCGAATACTATAGAATCTGGTATCGACAAGAATTGTCTTGGTACGTGAAAGAAGTGTTGCTGGATCCGAAAACGGCGACGAGGCCGTATTTTGATAAGAAGTTTCTGGATATGATGGTGCAAGCGCATACCAAGGGAACTCGCAACTATATGAGTGAAATCACCAAAGCCGTGAGCCTGGAATTGACGCATCGTCTTCTCATTGATGCATGAAACGTAGCCGCTAGAACTTGGTCGTTTAAGATTCATTGTTTGGGATAGACTTAGGATTTTAAACCTATGCCTCCAATACTTGCCGTTGCATTGACTCTTCTCTTCATTGGTTTTCTATTCTGGAGAGATTATAAACAGCAGTACACCCCGTCTCTTGCCCTCAGCATTGTCTGTATCTGGATGCTGATACTTGGTTCGCGTTCTGTTACCGAGTGGCTGTACTTGGGGGAACCGATCAGTGGAGGGGGCGACATTACGGAAGGCGATCCGCTCAATCGAGCAGTGTTTTTTTTCCTGATGGGTGCCGGGGTTGTTGTGCTCGTCAAGAGAGGAATATCCTGGTCACAGGTATTCCGAAACAACATTGCGCTGACTCTCTTTGTTCTTTATTGCGGCATCAGCATCGTGTGGTCAGATTTCCCCTTCGTGGCATTCAAGCGATGGTTCAAGGGGTTTGGGGATCCAATCATGGTCTTGATCATCCTCACAGATCTTAATCCTCTAAGGGCCGCAGAGATCGTACTCAGGACTTGTACCAACATTCTGGTCCCTCTCTCGGTTCTCTTTATCAGGTACTACTCCTACATAGGAAGAACATATTCTGATTGGACAGGCGATGTTGGCTACACAGGGGTAACCACAAACAAAAACATACTTGGATTCACGCTTATGGTTTTTAGTCTTTTTCTCGTATGGAGGCTGTATTCACGATGGGGTCAAGCGTCTAGCAGCAAGATGGATAATATTGGCATTCCACTTCTGCTTCTTGGCATGATTGGATGGCTGTTTAGCGTGGCAGATAGTAAGACGTCGCTGTTGAGCCTAGGCTTGGCTGTTTTTGTATTTTCAATTTTGGGCCTCCGAACAGCGAGGGCCCATGTCACAGCCTATCTTGTGGCAGGTGTTCTCATGTTCGCAGTTCTGCAATGGTCCGTTGACATCAAAACTGTCATTGCAGAGGGGGCAGGGCGTGATGCAACGTTCACAGGTAGGACGGAGCTTTGGGATGTAGTCCTTCAGATGCAGCAACATCCCGTGTTGGGATTCGGGCTAGATAGCTTTTGGCTTGGAGAAAGGCTCAAGACGTTACAGGATAGGTGGTATTTCAAACCGAATCAGGCACACAGCGGATATATCGAACTGTATCTTAACTTGGGATGGGTCGGGTGGGCGTTTTTCGCTGGGGTTATTGTGTCCTATTACAGGAAGTCAATGGCGATGTTAACTTCTACCTGGGAGATGACTGAATGGGTTATTTTTGCAAGACTAGGGCTAGGCTTTCTTGGTGCCTACCTTATCTATAACTACACCGAGGCGGCCTTCAAAACCCCGCATTTCTTGTATGTGATCTTTCTTCTGTTCGCGATCAAGTATGCTCAATCTCAGCAGATGATCACAGAGTCTTCACCGCATAGTTTCTCCGGCGGGACTTGCAAGGTTCCAAGAATGGCGGGTAATGGAGATATATCCCTGGTTCGCTAGTTTCTTGCGCACCTGTGCAAGAATCTGTGCTGTTCATGTTTAGGTAAAGGAATGTGTGATGATTGCCGGACGTGAATGCGAGGGAGATGCCAGTATCAGGAGAGGTTCGGCGCTTGCCGATGTTCATGATCTGAAGAGCGACTTGGCCGGACGGTCGATCCGAGGTGGCTCGAGTCTGGTCGTAGCTGAAATCGGCTGCAACATCTTCAGGTTACTGGGGACGGTGATCATGGCTCGGCTGCTCACCCCAGAGCACTTTGGGCTAGTTGGGATGATTACAGCGTTGACTGCCTTTGCCGAGATGTTCAAGGATCTTGGTCTTGGGACGGCGACTATTCAAAAAAAAGAGATTACCCACGAGCAGATCAGTACCTTGTTTTGGGTTAATGCCGGAGCCGGTATAGTAATCATGCTAGTGCTGGCTGCTGCAGCGCCTCTCATTTCGTGGTTCTATCATGACACTAGGCTTATTTGGGTCACCATCGCCATCTCGTCGACGTTTTTCTTTGGAGGCTTGACCATTCAGCACCAGGCGCTTTTGCGCCGACAGATGTACTTCTCGCGGCTTGCGTTCATTACGGTTCTTTCGACTGGATTGAGCACGGTCATCGGTATTGCAATGGCTTGGCAAGGGTTTGAGTATTGGGCTCTGGTATGGAAGGAAGCCTCGCGGGCCATTATTCAAACAGGCGCAACATGGGCGTTATCGCATTGGCTCCCTGGGCTTCCAAGGAGTGGGACCGGCGTCCGAACCATGTTGCAGACAGGTTCCCATGTAACCGGTTTCAATATTCTTGTCTTCGCTTCTCGTAGCTTGGATCAAGTGCTTCTCGGAAAATTCTGGGGGCCGGGAGCAGTCGGCTTGTATCGGCAGGCCGGTATGCTACTGATGCTTCCCGGCAGCCTATTCAGCTACCCCATTATATATGTCTTGACTCCGGCATTGAGTGCGCTGCAGAGCGACCCTGAACGATACCGCAGTTATTATAAGAAAGTACTGTCGTTTTTGGCGTTTGGGTATATGCCTCTCGTCGCATACATGGCCGTGTATTCTGAAAGTCTCATCGGCATCATCCTCGGCCAAAAGTGGATGGCCTCCGCATTCGTGCTGAAGATTCTCGCTATGGCAGCCATTGTAGAACCGATGGCCGGTACGTGTGGAATCGTGATGATTACCAACGGGAGAACGAAAGACTACCTTTATGTCGGGGTGGCCCAGGCAGCGTTTTTAAGTATCTGTCTGGGTATAGGGAACTTTTGGGGAATCATGGGCGTTGCTAGCGCGTATGTGGTGTATACATTGTTGAGTCTCCCGCTTCTAGTGTGGTTCAGCTTTAAAGGCTCTCCGATTTCTCCTGGTTTGTTTTACGAGGCGCTTCGGCGCCCTGCGTTTGCTTGCATCATCGTGAGCGCACTCCTTGTCACGTTTCAGTACTTGTCTGGGATTCCAAGCGGGATTTCAGAGATCGGGTATTCGGTAGTGCTGGCTCCCGTGCTCTATTTCGGCTTGTGGATGTTGCTTCCAGGAGGGAAGCGCATATTGGTTGAGCAGGTCTCGTATGCACAGCGTGGAATCAACGAATTAAGGTCGAAAGTGTGGCCATCGCCGGCACCGACGGTATCGGTTTCGTGATCGACGCGCTTGCAGTGGTTGCGCTTGGAATGGACTCTATCGAACTGTCGCCAAGGTGCCGTCGGCGATGTGCTCGCATACACCACGATGGGTGGATCATGGGCCAATTCAGAGTGTCTTTCACTGTGGGACTCCACAAGGAGCTTGCCGGCTGGATCTCCCGGAGGTTCAGGTAAATGAGCCGACTACGGCTTCTAGTATTGGCTCCTGGCTGCAATCCAGATTCTATCAGTACGGCATTGGTAGGCTATGCGCACAGTGAAGCTCTTGCTAGGATTCATGATGTGACGCTGGTCGCAAATCAGAGGCATGAAGAGGCAATACGTAGAAGATCCAGCGGGTTCCTGGCCGTTGAAGCCATCCGCACCCCATACCTCGATCGCATATTCGATTGGCTCGTACGTCGAGTCTTTGATGGAGACTATGGCAGTCAAGTCTTGACGGCGTTATCGTATCCTGTTGTGTTGATTTTTGATTGGAAGGCTTGGCGGCGCCTGAGGTTGCAAATCAAGGCAGGTGAGTTCGACGTCGTCCTGCGCCTGCTGCCTGTTGTTCCGACATTGCCGAGCCCATTCTCATATTTCCTCCGCCATGGGCCCATTCCTTTTGTGATCGGCCCAATTAACGGTGGTCTGCCATGGCCCGCAGGGTTTTCTCAGGCGGAAAGGCAAAAGGAGTGGATCTCAGGGTTGAGGGGTTTCTATCGTGCACTGCCCTTTGCTCGGTCGACGTATCGGTATGCCAAGGCCATCATTGCTGGTTCTTCTCAAACGTGGTCAGAGTTTTCCGCATTTCCAGAGAAGTTATTTTTTGTCCCGGAGAATGGTCTCAGCCGGCTTCTCCTCGACAGCATCAAGCCAAGAGTGCTCAATCAAGGCCCGCTTGAACTAATCTACGTCGGGCGCCTCGTTCCGTATAAGGCCTGCGATATGGCTGTGCGGGCTGCAGTGCCACTCCTGCAGAAAGGTGTGGCGCGATTGACCATACTAGGCGATGGTCCGGAACGTGCTGATCTCGAACGGCTCGTGGGAACTTACGGAGTAACAGAACATGTTTTGTTTACCGGATGGCTCAGCCATAACGAAGCCATCCAACGGTTGAAGAGAGCCGATATACTATTGTTTCCGTCCATTCGCGAATTTGGAGGTGGCGTGGTCTTCGAGGCGTTGGCTCATGGTGTGGTCCCAGTCGTGGTGGATTACGGGGGGCCCGGTGACATTGTACATACAAGAGTCGGCTACAAAGTTGCGCTTACAAACGAGCAAGATATGATAGGTCAAATAGATGCCATTCTTAAAGGCCTGGGAAAAGATCGAAACCTCCTTTTCCAGATGCAGGAACAAGGCATGCATTACGCCAGAGAGAGGTTGAGCTGGGATGGGAAGGCCAAAATTATGAGCGAGATACTCTATTGGGCAGTCGGACAAGGTTCAAAACCAAACCTCCATCCTCCAAAAATACTTAAGAAGTAAAATTCGAGTTGTGGGTGTGCGGCATGCGATCGATATGCGAGGCGGGTTATCGGTTCGTGTATCAAGCGGTGGATGTGAGGCACATATGAAAAAAGCATGTGGAGATGATCTGCCGCTCGCCAGACGGCGAGCCATTGCTTCATTGGGTACGTGGCTGCCTGGCTCCATCTCAAGATTCTCGGTTTGGTTTAGAAATGTGTAATGAAGTCAGTTATGTGCTTGATTTGAGACCCGGAGCAAACGGTTATGGTGGAAGTGATCAAGCATCTGGAGAATCCATGGCATACATTGCGTCAGGTCAAGTCGTTATTGAAAGAGGTGGAATTAATTTTTATCTCCATGCCGATGCTTCGTATTTGTATTCGCGGCTAAGGTTTTTTTGCAGAGGGAATAGCCATGTTTACAGGTGGCACCTATTTTGACATGGGTCATATCATGCCTCTTACGTCGTAGTATCTGGATGCATTCATTAAAGAGAACGCTCTTGAAATACTATTTTCTTCTCAAATCACTGGGCGATGCGGTAAAGGTCTCGGTATGGTTTCTACTTCGACCGGTTATGTCCGGGACGGTTGGAGGGCAATGTGTTCAATATGTATTGAGGAAAAGCGAGTATGTCGAAGGTCTCATGAAGTCCGGTGTTCGCGTGGCATGAGGTCGGGTCCCAACCACTAGCAGAAGGGTATTTCGATGAAAGTCACAATTTTTGGAATGGGGTATGTCGGTTGTGTGACGGCGGCTTGTTTCTCGAATCTTTCCCACGATGTGACGGGTGTCGATGTGGATGCGAACAAGGTCGATATGATTAATCGATCG
>JBBRRN010000120.1:0-9079 GCA_038200685.1 Nitrospirales bacterium | reverse complement strand
CTCTTCTGGGTCATCAAGAACGGGAGTGCCGGCACAGGCATGATCTCCTTGACCCCAGCAATCATCACTGAAGAAGAAGCCTGGACGATCATCAACTACGAGCGGACTTTCTGTAAAGCCGAGTAGTTTCATCGCAGCTGTCAGTTCAAGAGGGTGGAGGATTGAGTCCTCCACCCTCTTGTTTCTTCCGAACGTATGATTTTGTCGGGATGCTCAAAAAGGCCGTCCAGCAAAGCCGCAGCGAGTGAGGCCTGAGGAGGTACATACCGCACTTCTTGTGGACCGTTCGCCCCTATGAATGAGTCTTGGTGAACGGAAAAGCCCCTCCAGTGCTTCCGATATCAGAAAGTCCTACTCGACGTTGAGGGTCTGAACAATGCGAGAACGCTGCACGGGAAAAGGCGCGTCTTGGCGCGCCGGGGTAAGGGTGGGTGAGACAAGCGACTTTTTCAGCATCCTGTTATTGGGCTTCTGTGCCCTGGACCGCAGTAAGCTTGGTCAATATCAAGGCAGCGGCAGGATCGGTCGAGCTGATTGCTGGAACAACGAGTGGGCGTTGTTCTTGGTTCATATAGGTCTTGGAGGCCCACCGTACTTTCTGGTTGAGATACGTCACTGTTTCTCCGAGTGTGACCTCGCCATTCCGGTTGGTATCGGCCTCACCACGCAGTGCCCGCAGCAGATAGTAGGTGAACAGGCCATGCCGATGCTGGCCGTCTTCTAATCCCTGCCCGATGCCGCTGGTTCCAATGACATGGAGAGTCGAATTCCCCGCGGAATTCCATTGCGGGAGGGTGGTCTTGGTTCGGTTATCCGGACCCATGCGTGACACGGTGCCATCGAACAGAAACACTGTCTGTTTTGGGTGCAAGCGAGCCAGGGCCGCTTCCAAATCCTTGATCGGGTATGACCGTGAGGGGGTCGTGGCAGTTCCATCGTATGGGACCAGGAACGTCTCTCCCGTCCTAGAGACCGAAGCCAGACCGGCAAAATAGACGATGACAACTGCGTGCTCGTGTATGCGGGGCGGCAGCCAGTCCAGCAACGCTTCATCGATATCTGATCGCATCGCTTTCCCGTCTTGCAGGAGAAGAATGTTGGAAGCAGGCAAGCCACCAAGGGTTTGGAAATAGGTCGAGACTGATTGGGCGTCCGAGGAAGCGAATTTTCTGGATGGGACTTGCTGGCTTCGGTACGAGCCGATCCCGATTGAGATCAAGTAGGTGTGGGGCTGCCTGAATTCTGTCACGGCAGCAGGGAGGTGATCCACATCGTCCACTCTGATGCCGGTCGGTTGGATCGCCAGTGCCAGGGTTTGTGGCGGTGGCTGAGTATGAGCTCCTGAGTCAGAGATCGCCACGTAGATTTCGGCTTTTTCCGGTTGGAGGGACTGGGGTATCGTCGCCACAAATTCCATCGAGCGTGATTGCCCCGCTTGCAGTCGCCCGATCGTCAGTGTCGTAGTTGGAAACTGCGCGAGTAGCGAAGCGGTTCCCGTCAAGGCTGTTGTGATACCCTGAAGTTCCTGCTCTCCTCGGTTCACGAGATCGATGCGTATCCGAATGCGCTCGCCTCCTTCAAAGACTAAATTGCTGTTCTCATCCAGCACTGTGGCCTTAAACATGAGTGCCGACGGAGTGCCTTGGATCGGTATCGCCGTTGCCGGCAGAACCGGTCTGATGGGTACTACTGCCACCGGTGCGGGAGCGGGTCCATCCGTCGCTGCCAACTGGGTTCGGACGGTGCGCATGAATTGTGTCGAGAAAGCGATTCCAGCATCATGGACGAATTCCCTCATATTGCCATAATCGCATCGGCGAGGAGTCGGTTCGAGAATAAGGCGCTGGTTGTGCACGATGGAAACGGTCTGCTCGCCAAGCTTTCTTCCCCCGGCATCCTTCATGACGACAAGTGTCTCGATGGTCATGTCGGCGGGTACCCGATCATAGACATGATCGGCCCAAAGTTTGAGGCCTGAGCGTTGGAGTGTGACGATGATTTCCTTGTCGGGCTGGATTTGCGCAGGGATTCCATCGGTGACGGTAACGGCCCTAAAGTTTTTGGCGGCCGCATCAATCATCAGTGATTCGATTGCCTCCCCCACGTTGAGTTCATGGGGGCTATTGCACCCATCGATGTACTGCATGGTGAGGTTCGTGAAGGAGGGGTCGAAGGTCAGCTTGACGGAGTTGGCCAGCCGTGGACCCAAGTCCGGTAAAGGGGTCCGGTGGAGCGCAGACGTCACCTTATCGCATCCAGACAGTTCACCGACTGTGATGAGCAGAAACAAGAGAATGGCCCATCGTATGGTGAATTGCTGCGGAAATCCTGTTGGGCGTCGTTCAATGGCCATGATGAAACAGTCTGGCGTGATCGGAGTTCAAGCCCGATCCCGAATCGATATGTGAGGCTGAATGTAGCAGGGCTTCGGGCGTTTTGCGAGCCGGTGAATCCATAGATATCGTGTAGAACAGCTGGCGTCAGTCGGGTGAATTCTGGAAGAACGCGTCTTCTGGTAGGGTTGCAAAGGGGAGGGTTCCGCCCACTTGACAGAGCTGCTGACGGGGAGCGAACGTACAACAGTGGAGAATGAAGCGGCGGAGGAAGCTGCAGGGTCTGAGGTGGGAATGCGTCGTCGGCTTAATCAATTCAGCCTTATGCTCAGCGCAGTATTATTGGTGTCGTGTGCTTCCGCCATTCCACCGGCACGGATTGGCGAGTATGTGTCCTCATGGCGTCAGGTCGGCCGCGAAGCGTTCACGAAGATCGATCAGCGCCCTGTACAGGCAGGGCTTGTTATGGTATCGGATATGGCAGAGCCGGGCGCGGCTCCAAGTCTGCCGGAAGAAGCGCTGGCTCGCCTCGGCGAAAGTCTGCAACGAGACCTTGGCCGTGCGATTTCTGTTGTGATCACAGAGATCATCTCAGCTGACCATATCAAGCCACAACCGCAGGGAGATTGGGCCCAGTTTGTTGAATTGGGGCAGCAACAGGGGCTCGACTATCTGGCCGTTGTGATTGTCTCCAGTACTGAGCGGGAATACCCGGTAACCCTCTCTCTAGGATTGACCAGTCATGCACAGCCCGGGTTTCGTCGAGATAACTGGTCGTTACTGGAATTCGCTCTCTTGGATTTGAAGCAGCATCAATTATTGGCGCAGGCGGAGGGGCGGGGCTGGGCCACCCTGGATCGTCCGAGCGCGCCCGGGATCAATCAATGGTATCCAGCGATTTTCTTGCGCCCACAGGATGAGCGGCGTATCTGGCCGCCGACATACGCGGGCGCGCCGAATACGCTGCGTGTGGTGTCCTTTGAGCAAGCGGCTCAACGGTTGGTGTTGAAGCTGTACAATTCGTGGCGTGGGGTATGAGAGTCCGAAGCGGCGATTCGATATGCCACTGTGTCGTAGGAATATATCTTTTGCCCACCTCTCACGTATCGCGGTCACACTGAACAATCCCCTTCAGGCGCGTCCGATAAGGTTTCGACTGAGGGTATTAGTCTTTGAAGCCCCCGGAATGGATAGTGTACAATATGTCGCGCGGCTCATGCGGTCGTGTCAGTTAACCCGTGGAGGAACACTGTTATGGTCATGCGGAGTCGGGTGTGGAATATGCGAGGTCTTGTTGCAGGTATCGGTTTGATCATGGGCGCCGCTGCCGTTACTACCCTGCCCAGTGAGCCCACAGCCTTTGCCGCCGGGGTTCCCGCCGGGATGACACAAGGGTTTTCTGAGATCGTCAAGAAGGTGACGCCTGCGGTGGTGAATATTGCGGTTACCGGTGGCGGAGAAGGTAGGGGGCGAGGCCGGAAGTCGCCAGTACCGCCCGGTCCCTTTGGGGGACCTCCGGGTGAAGAAGCGCCGGAGGGTGAACTCCCAACTCCTCCGCCAATGCCACCTGGTGGCGGACATGGACGCCCTGATCAGAGTGCTGGGTCCGGGGTCATTTTTGATTCGAATGGATTTATCGTCACCAATAATCACGTTGTTGAGGGTGCCACGCAGATCACTGTCACGCTGAGCGATCGACGTGAATTCAGCGCAAAAGTGGTGGGGACCGACCCGAAGACGGACTTAGCGGTGGTCAAGATCGAGGCGAAGGATCTCCCATCCTTAAAATGGGCCGAGTATGACAAATTGCAGGTCGGCGACCTGGTATTGGCAGTCGGCAGTCCGTTTGGACTGAGTTCAACCGTGACTCTGGGCATCATCAGCGCCTTGGGACGCGGCAACGTCGGGATTGCGGACTATGAAGATTTTATTCAGACCGACGCGGCGATTAATCCCGGTAATTCCGGCGGCGCGTTGGTCAATGTGAGCGGTGAACTCATCGGGATCAATACGGCGATCTTCTCCAGGACGGGTGGATCGGAAGGGATTGGATTTGCCATTCCCAGCAGCATTGCGTTGGATATCGTCGATAGCCTGCAGAAGACCGGCAAGGTCGTACGAGGCTGGATGGGTGTCGCCATTCAAGAAATCACGCCGGCCTTGGCCAAATCCTTCAAACTCCCGGAACAGCGTAAAGGCGTACTCATCAGCGATGTGAATGAGAACGGTCCTTCTCATACTGCAGGCATGAAGCGTGGCGATGTGGTGATTTCCTTCAATGGAAAAGAAGTTCAGAACGTGAGTCAGCTGCGAAACCTCGTCGCGCGTACGATCGTTGGCAAGGATGCGCAGGTGAAGGTGTTGCGAGACGGTAAGGAGCAGACGATCGCAGTGAAGGTGGCGGAGCGGCCGACGGATGAGATGTTGGCGAAAAAAGAACCGGCATCTTCCAAGGAACCGATCGAAACGGCGAAGTTGCCTGATAATGTCTTGGCGTCCATTCGTGTGCAGGGGTTGGATGCGGCCACGATGAGTCAATTGAATATTCCGGCGAAGATGACGGGTGTCGTCGTGACATCGGTCGAGGGCGGTGGTCCTGCAGAAGCAGCGGGTTTGCAGCGCGGCGATGTGATTCAGGAAGTCAACCATGAAGTCGTGAAGACGCTCGAAGACTATCAGACCGCTTCGAATAAGCTGAAAAAAGATGAGTTAGCCGTCCTGCTTCTGAGCCGGCAGGGGAACAACCTGTTTGTCGCAGTCAATCCAAAATAATAGGCATGATGCTGGCCACGACCGCTCGGTATCCGAGCGGTCGCGGCTAGCCATCGGATGAACGGATCGTATGTCCAACGGCCAGAATTCACTTTACCAGTGGCTGCAGGACACGATCTTCAAGCCGCTGGAAGATAAGAAAATGCCGGTCATGGAGCACCTCGTGGAGCTCCAGGTCCGGCTGACACGAGTAGCCATCATCACGGCCGTGGTGTTTGCCTGCACATTTTTCTATGCCGACACGTTGGTCAAGTGGCTTCGCATCCCCCTTCAAAACATGTTTACGTTGGGCTCCTTGTCGTGGGTGCCGACCGATCTGCCCACTGTCCCGTTCGTCTTCCTTGCGCCGGCTGAAGCGTTATGGCAGAACGTCAAGGTTGCCGGGCTCTTTGCCGTCGTTGCCGCGACCCCCTACATTTTGTTTGAGATTTGGCAGTTCGTCGTGCCGGGCCTCCATGCCCAGGAGCGGCGCTTTGTCGCCCCGTTTGTGATGTTGACCGCCGTCGCTTTTTACGCGGGAGTGGGCTTTGCATTTTTCTTCGTGCTCCCGTTTGCGCTGAATTTTTTAATTGCCTATGGCGTCAATGCCGGTTTCGTCCCCCAGATCTCCATTGCGCAGTACGTCGGGTTTGCCCTTTGGTTTTTGATGGTATTCGGGCTGATTTTCGAAGTCCCACTGGCGATCACACTTATGGCAAAACTTGGGTGGACTAATGCGCCGTTTTTGATTCGATACTGGAAGTGGGCGTTGCTGGGATCCTTTGTGATCGCCGCAATCTTGACACCGACTCCTGACCCGTTCAATCAAGCGCTCATGGCGGGCCCGATGTTTCTTCTGTACTGGGTTGGGATTTTCGGCGCCAAGTATTTCGGTAAGACCAAACCGACAGATAGTCAGACGGGTGTTCCCGCAGTCGCAATGGCTGCGGCAGGGGCAGGCCCCACACCCTCCAGTGTGATGTCGAAGCCTTCTGACGGCGACTATGTCGGCGTACCGACAGATCGGCGACGATGACGGGCACACCGGTAGCCCGAACGTGATGTCTCACAAAAGGAAAAAGCATGGCGCGTGAATTAAACGTGATTCAACCTCCCAGTTCCGGTGGCAGTGATGCCTGTGTCTATATGTGGGCCTGCGCGATCTGCGACGAAAATGAAACCTGTCAGAAGGACAAGGAGGGGCACAGTCGCTGGTTGGTGGCCAAACGGATGGAGCGGATCGAGTACAAAGTGCTCATCATGAGTAATAAGGGTGGAGTCGGAAAAAGTACCTGTACGACGAATCTTGCCGTGAGTCTCGCACTCAAAGGGTGGCATGTCGGCATTTGCGATATGGATATCCATGGCCCGAACATTCCCAAGATGGTAGGGGCCGAAGGGCAGAAGCTCAAGATCAGCAGCTCGGGCGGGATCATTCCCTTTCAGGCGTATAATCTCAAGATTGCCTCAATGTCTTTCTTGCTACAGAATTCGGACGATCCGATCATCTGGCGCGATGCGTACAAGTATGAATTCATCAACCAGCTCTTGGGTGGGGTTGAGTGGCAGGATCTCAATTTTTTGTTTGTCGACCTTCCTCCAGGGACCGGCAACGAATCAGTCACAACCATCGATCTGCTCGGCAATGTCAGCGGTGCGGTGATCGTGACGACGCCGCAGGAAGTGGCCCTGTTAGATTCACGCAAGTCGGTCACATTCTGCAAAGACAGCGAAGTCCCGATCATCGGGATTGTTGAAAATATGAGCGGGTTAGAGTGCCCCCATTGCCATAATCACATCGACGTATTCAGAAAAGGCGGTGGAGAAGCGTCTGCATTGGATATGGGTGTGCCCTTCCTCGGACGGATTCCGCTCGACCCCGATGTCGTCATCCAGTCCGATGCCGGTGAGCCATTTGCGATGTTCAATTCCGATACGGCTACGGCCGAGTGCTATCACGAGATTGCGAACAAGGTCGAAGCGTTCTGCAAGAAACGCGGGTCCCTCGTGAACGTTGAGTCTCGGCAGGCGCACTGATAAGGGGAGAAGGTGAAAGCTATAGATGCAACACAGGGGCTTACGCAGTTGGAGGAGGCGCAACGGATTGTCTTGGAGTCTACGCCGATCCTGGGCTTGGAGAAAATTTCGATCCTAGATGCGCTCGGCTGTGTCCTCGGCGAGGACATTGTGGCGGATCGGGATAATCCACCCTGGGACAACAGCGCGATGGATGGCTTTGCGGTACGATGGGACGATATCAAGCAGGAGCATGCCATTCAGAAGACTGTGACGCTTACGGTGATAGAAGATGTGGCTGCAGGCAAGATGCCGTCAAAGTCCATCGGCGCGGGGCAGGCGATTCGCATCATGACCGGGGCCCCGCTTCCGAAGGGGGCAGACACGGTCTTGAAGGTGGAAGACACTGAGCATACCCCGGATTCAGTCCGCGTCTTCAAACCGGAACAACAAGGCGCCAACATTCGGCCGCAAGGTGAAGACGTCAGGAAAGGCGAGTGCATTATCAGCAAGGGGACTCGGATTCGCCCAGGGGAAGCGGGGATGTTGGCGATCCTCGCCAAGTCATTCGTCTTCGCTCATCAGCGACCCCGTGTGGCGATCCTTTCGACCGGTGACGAATTGGCGGATTTGGACGAGCGATTCAGCGAGGAGAAAATCATCAATTCCAACAGCTATGGGATTGCGGCCGCGGTGCAAGAGGCGGGCGGCATTCCTGTACTGCTCGGGATTGCGCGGGATACACCTGCTGCGTTGAAGGACAAGATTTCGCAGGGGCTAACGGCAGATATTCTCGTGCTATCCGGTGGTGTGTCGATGGGCGACTACGATTTCACGAAAGCAGTCTTCCAGGAGCTGGGCGCAGCAATGAACTTCTGGAAGTTAGCGATCAGGCCTGGACAGCCGCTTGCCTTCGGCAAGATTCAGGGCAAGCTGGCGTTCGGCTTGCCGGGGAATCCCGTGTCCTCCATGGTGACGTTCGAACAACTGGTTCGGCCGGCCATGCTTAAAATGAGCGGGCACCGAAGCTATGGTCGTCCGGTTGTGCAGGCGATTTTCCAGGAGAAGTTTTCAAAACGGACGGATCGGCGTCACTTTCTCCGCGGGGTACTCGCACGAGAAGAAGGGGTTTTCACGGTTCGCACGACCGGGGCGCAGGGATCCGGGATATTGACGTCTATGGTGAAGGCCAATTGTTTGATCGATATCCCGGTCGAGGTTGAACGTGTGAACCCGGGTGATCTGGTCTCGGTGCAACTGCTGAGCGGGGAAGCGTGGATCACCCATGCCGATCCGGCCCAGACAAGTGGGCATCGCCTCTCTTGTTGCTGAACATCGTGGTGAGTAGGACTGGGTGGGCATCCGTAGCCGATTGATCTGTGCTGGATCACGAAGGACTTTTTGTATATGGCCGTACCTATTGTCTCTTTTGTCGGTCGATCGAACAGCGGAAAAACGACGTTGATCGAACGGGTCATTCCTCAATTGGTCCAGGCGGGCTACAAAGTGGCGACGGTGAAGCACGCCGGGCATGGCTTCGATCTCGACACGGAAGGAAAGGATAGCTGGCGCCATAAGCGAGCTGGGGCCAGTAGTGTGGTGGTGCTCTCCAAGGGCAGTATGGCGATGTTTGCCGATGTGCCAGATCAGTTGAACGTCGAGGCCGTGCGGGATCGGTTTCTCGATGACACCTACGACCTGATCATTGCCGAAGGATGGAAGCACGAGCACTATCCGAAAATCGTCATCGTCCGTGAGCAGATCGGTGAAATTCCTGTGTCGACGGAAGGGCTTCTTGCGGTGGTATCGGACAAGCCCATGGATCTAGCTGTTCCGTTGTTTGGACTGGACGATGTCGTTGGCGTGGCGGCGTTGATCATGAAGCAGTTTCCACGATTACCATCCCGCGCAGAGCAAGGGCTGGACACCTAACAGGATGCTGAAAAAGCCTGCCAGCGGCGTTCTCGCGTCGCTCAGAG
>JBBRRN010000119.1:0-9082 GCA_038200685.1 Nitrospirales bacterium | reverse complement strand
TGCACGTGGGCGTCTGGTTGACGGATGTGTTAGTCACCTTTCTCACCGACGGTCATCAGAATGGGGTAAGAAAAGTGAATTGCACCATGGATTCGATGCGTGCTGAGTCCCATACGATCGTGCCCAATATCAGATGCGAATAGGTGTCGAAGCGTTTCTTCATCCCCGGGGTTTGGAAATGAAGCCGCCAGTTGCTGTTCAAGTTCCATAGCAACGGTGTACCGTGCGGTTCTCATTTTCCTCAGACCAGACTTCTCAATCATGGTAGCCATCTCGTTGAAACTGAGCGCCTTGGTATGCGAAGGATCTCGTAACGTCTCCATGTGGTTGTACGCCTCTATTTTTTCGGAAGGGAGCACCGCATCCACGACCATCACGGTCCCACAGGGTTTGCATACTCGTACCATTTCTGCCAGGACCGCCCTAGGATCAAGAAAATGATGAAAGCTGTATCGGGTGATCACACAAGAAAAGGATGAGTCGGAAAACGGAAGGGAAAGTACATTCCCAATTTTCCACGAGACGTTCGTGACGTGGTTTTCGCGTTGGCATTTCTCGGCTTGCGCAATCATCTTGGGGGTGAGGTCAATCCCCGTCACATGAGCGGTGTGTTCGGCAAAGGCACAGGCAACCAACCCTGGGCCACACGCGAGATCGAGTACGGTATCGGCAGTCGAAACCTGACTGAATTCGATGAGCCGTTGGATCGAATCCGAATGTCCCGGTAGTTCAGCAAAGGGTACAGCTTGCAAAGAAAACTGTTCGATGATGGTGTGGTGGTGGTGCACTAGTGGCCTGTAACAAGTGATTGTGTACTGAACCTGCGGTCAAGATGACTGTTCATCAATTTACGTTCATTGCGACAGAGCTGGATAAGACGGTCCACAAACGTCTGTTACAGCCCACTAGGACCTCTTCTCAGCACGCCCCTGACAATCTTCACACAGCGGCGTGATCATTGGGGACACCTCAAGAAACGGACCTGTACGCACGCGAAAAGGTGATACCACGTTGGATTCATTCACCGCGCATGTGTCGTCACGGCGTCCTTCACGATGGCTCGCTGTGTCGATACACGTGACTGATTTCGTACGCGGGTCATGCGTGACCGCACGTGATCTTCCGAAACTTGAAGGCACCCCTCTGTGCAGGAGAGCCCTCACGGATGCGGCGTGATGGTGATGAGGGTGGTCTCGCCCCTCTTGGGGCCATAGCACCAGAAGACGCGGTAGGCGCCGGGCGTGCGATGCTGCACGTACGCGTCGAAGACCTTCGTGTCAGAATCGTAGGGGTTCTCAATCGAGTGGTATTCGTGTGTCTTAAGGCCCGGGTGGCGAGGGTTTGCCTGGAGAAGTGCCACACACCGGGCCACTTGTTTGAAGAGGCCTTCCTGTTTGGACGCCGTGGCCTTCTGGGACTTCTGTCGGTGCTCGAGCGACTTCCGGGCTGCCGCTTCAAGTTCGTGGAAGGTGTCCGCTGACTCCTCAAGCCAGACCAGCGTGAAGGACATCAGTCCTCAAGCTGCTCGGCAAGTTTCGCCGCCGCTTTCAGATTGGGTGGCTTCTTCGTGACGTGGCCCTTGCGGGCCTGATCAAGCCCACGTCGCACCGATGCCAAGGCTTTGGGGTTCTCATAGAGCCATCCTTCGTCCTCTGGAATCACGCGTGCCAGCCGGACGACGACCTCGTCCTCGCTCCGGTGCTCGACAAGAACCGCTCGGTTCGCGAAGTGGCCGCCGAGTGTCACTCGACCCTTGGAATCGGTGCTTTTGTGGCGGGCTTGCAGGCGCATGGTCATGTCATCACTATGGCCCATTGTGGGCCATACGTCAAGTGGGTAGTTCCCACTATTCTTATTCTGGGCCTATGGGGCGCAGGGGAACACAACACCGGGTGATAGTCGGTACGTGCCTGCACGGCCGGACATCGGAAAGGGCTGACTGTACGCCCTCGTCACCGTATACACACTATGGTGTTCGCCACGCTCGTGCGATGGGGCGATTTATGTGCCAGGCCCCGGCTCGCGCGGCTCACCAGCCGCTGGCGCCGTAAAATCTGGCATCCGATGCTCCGCGGCATGCGTGATCCGCTCCTTGTTATGGGTATAGAGCATCGTCGTCTGAATCTCCGCATGCCGCAGCATGGCTTGGACTTGATGGAGCGGCGCCCCCCGCTCGAGCGCAATCGTGGCGGCGGAATGCCGCAACGAATGGGGCGTGATCCGGCGGAGCTGGCCGGTCTGCCCCGCCGGCAGAGTCAACAGCCCCGCTTCCCCCATCGCCTCGCGCATCATATCTTGAATCACCCGCACCCCGAGCGGCCGACAGCCGCGCGTCACGGCGGGATTGTCCCGGCGGGACCGATAGCACCCCGGGCCCCGCACCCAACAAAACAGCGGATGATCGTCATGGATCGGGCGATCCGGTCGAGCGGCCTCCGGCTGATGCCACCGGTCATGGCATTCCAGATAGGCCAGGAGCGGGGCCAGGACCCAGGGCTCCACCACCACCGGTTTCCCCGCTAAATCCTCGCCCTTCCCGTGCACCTTCAGCACAGAATGTCCCTGCTCCACCCCCAGATGCCGCCGCTGCGCCCGGGCGAGCTCAATACTCCGGAGCCCCACCGCGCACCAGAGCACCGCCATCGCATAGTTCCGCAGCGCCGTCTCCTTCTCTCTCTGGGTCTCTCCGTCCCGCGGCAGGACGGCCAGGAGCCGGCGAATCTCCTCCTCCGTCAGACTGTCCCGGACAAACCCCTTGGGGATCCGCAGGCCCGCCACTTCCTCCATCGGATTCCAGGGCAAGAGCCCCTGGTCGACCAGCCAGCCACAGAAGCGGCGGAGGATGGCCAGATAAAAATTGACCGTGCGCGGTTCGACGGTCGCCCGCAGCTGCTGCTGGTAGTCGCGGAGCAGGGCCAGCGTCAACGGAGCCGCCTCCCCCGCGTCGCCCCACCAGGCGAAGAAGCCACGGAGGGATTTGCGATAGGAGCGGATCGTGGTCGGGTTCCGATAGCCCGCCAGAAAGGGGGCGAGGAGCGTCTCGATATAATGGTGCGCGGCGGGCGAACCGCATGGGGCCTGGTCCGGCCACTGCAGGAGCCGCACCGACTCTTTGTGTGGTTGGCGGCGCCGACCCGCGCGCTGCAATGTCCAGGGGGCGACCGCCTCGGTCGCCGAGAGGACCGGAAGGACGGTCAACGCGTAAGCCGTACTGTTGAACTCATCTGGAGCGAGCGAGCGAGCGGCCGCGGCGGCACCGAGGATCAAGGGACCCGCGGCGCCCCTCTCTGCGACGTTCTCTACGATTCCTCCTTCACCGGCCTGCTCGCGCGAGCGCGTGATGTCCGCGAGCGCTTCCAGCTTTCGCGGCCGGGCCCCCTCTGCAAGCGCGGCCTGGTCCGTCGGACAGGCTGGCGTCGTCGCCGTCTCCTGATCTCCCTCCCCACGATTCGCGTCCTCAGCCATCCGTCACCCTCGGGTTTTCCTCGTCCTCGCCCTTTCCCAGCAAACCTGATCTAGCACCCTTCCCCATCCCCCGTCAACCGCACTTCCATCAATCCTCTATTTGCCGCAGTTGAGACAGCTTGACAGCCATTGACAGGGGGATGAATTACCCCTCATATATGGGGTCTATTTTGTCCTCGACATTGGATGTCATCCTGAATTCTAGTAACCTCATGATTTATTGTCATATCCCACTCCGTTTGACCAGGACTCACATGATCTGCTACGCGCGCATTACGCGTCAACTACAGGTTATCAGGAGCAGAAAGGTGTATTGATTATGACGTCGCGGGATCAACAACAAGAGGAAGAAGAGGTTGCTGAGTTTTTGCCCGTTGAGGTCTCGCTCGATACCGAAGGGCTGACGCTGCTCGATCGGATGTTCCGGACGCTGGACCACCCTCGGTTTCGGGCCATGGCACCTGGGAAACAGTTGCTCTACCTCCAACTTCTTCGCTGGAGTTATGGGCAGCAGCAAGATGCGATCGAAGCCTCTCGAATGCAGATGAGTGAGTGGACAGGACTGGCCTGGGACACGATTAAGAAATATATTCCCTCGCTGATTGAGGATAAGCTAGTCAAAATTATCCGTGGGCCAACTCCCGTCAATCCAACGATGTATGAGGTGTATTGGTTGCCGGCTCCCCTCCCCTCCCCTACTCCAGTTTCTCGGCCAGAGAACATTGCATTTTATGTGGATCAGTTTGATGCGGACGATACAGCAGAATATGCGCGACTGGAGCGGCTTTTGAAGGCTGAGGAGCGTCGACAGCTGCAAAGTGAAGTGTCGTGGAGTCTCCGAGATCTCGGCATTCCGTGGAATTATGACCTGATTAAGAAATTGGTGATGTGGCAGTATTTGATGCGCTCCCCCTACCGTCATCGGCTAGAAGAAAAACATCCAGACTGGTTTACGATTCCTCAGTAGCGGTATCTGTGCGCATGGCTTTGGGTCCTCCACTCCACCTCACCCATTCAGCCGTGTCGGCTGCGAGCATGCTGTGCTCATTGGCCAGGTAAGCCGAAAGCGCCGCATTGGTGTGCTGGGCTTCTTTTTTGTTTCACCGAAGTCGATTTCAATCATACGCCTTCCCCCTCCCCTACTCTGTTGTCTCCAGATTCTCGGTTCCGCTCTCAAATTGATATAGGATAGCTACTAGCTATCCTATATAGTAATTCTACCTTCTATCTGATGCCTATTTTACATCCCACACAATACATATACAGTGGTATATATTTACAAAGTTTATATTACTAGTAGTATCAGATAGCTTTCAGTATTCTATCTCATAGCTATTATATATCTTATTGGTATCTGATAGCTATCCGTTACTATCAAATTGTTAATATAATATATCTGATAGCTAGACGATAGCTAGTTAGTGGGGTATGATGCACCATGGTTCATGTTCTGTGATCTTTTCTATTCGGGGGGACTGACTATGCCCGTCATCGCATTCGCAAGCCCGAAGGGCGGATCTGGGAAAACGACAGCCGCCCTCATTCTGGCCACCGAAATCGCCTACAAGGAGATCGGGGTCACCGTCATCGACGCAGATCCGGAAACGTACATCGACACTTGGGCAAAATTGCCCGACAAGCCAGTGCTGCTCAATGTCATTAAATCGCCAACCGAGGAAAGCATTATCGATGACATTCACCGGGCCTCCAAGGCGACGCCGTTCGTCATCATTGATCTCGAGGGGACGGCCAACATGCTCGTCGCCTACGCCATCAGCTTAGCGGACCTGGTGATTATCCCCTTACAACCTTCAGATCTCGATGCCCGGGGAGCTGCAAAAGCCTTACAGCTCATCAAGCAGCAAGAAAAGGCGTTTCGACGACGAATCCCTCATGCCATATTATTCACTCGAACGAAGGCGGCGATTCGCACTCGCACTTTTGCGCACATTCAAGAAGCACTGGGGAAAGCCCAGGTGCCCGTATTTAAGACCCATCTCATGGAACGCGAAGTCTACCGCGCCCTGTTTAGCTTTGGCGGCACTCTTGAAAGCTTGGACGCCAAGGAAGCGTATCGACTGGACGATGCCGTTGCCAATGCGCGGGCCTATGCCGGGGAAGTGATTAGTTTGGTGAATCAGGGGATCGCGAAAGGGGCCGAAGAAATTGAGGTGGCGAGATCATGACCAAACAACGCGCCGATCTTGGATTTTCCGATACATTCGAAGCAGTGAAACCGAGCGATTTTCCAGTCCCCTTAAAGGATCCAATTGCGCCACCAAGTCTCCCAGCACGAGACATCCGTGAAGTGGCCCATGCGAGTGGATTCACAAGCCGTGAGGCTACTTCCGTTGCTCCAGCCCCAGTGGCAGGGGAGGAGAGTCATGGCAGGCGTCGACGGATCTACCGCACGGGACGCAGAGAGCAACTCAATATTAAAGTCCGTGACCTTGACCTCACTAACTTCTATCAGGTTTGTGACCAGCAGAATTGGGTCCAAGGCTATGCCTTCCAACGAGCCCTAGAAGCGCTCGATCGTGAACTGAAAGTGGTAGGACATCCAACGCTTCCTGATACGTAAGCCTTCATGCTCACTACCGCCGTGGGAGGCCAGTGAGGGGAGGTCCCCGGGTGCTGGGACAGGATGCCAGCTATGGGCGGCAGTCTCGGACTGCCTTGGTATGCCGCTGTGGGCGGCTCAGATAAACCTCTGGCGACAGGAGAGAACGTAGTGCCGAGCGAAGCAGCCAATGAAGCTACGCGCCGTGCGTGGCGCGCGCGTGGATTTTTCTGTGACCGAAACCATGCGACAAAAGAATGGCGTGTCATTGGATCAGTGACGGGCTTGAGGAAGTTCACATCCGAGCTTCGCGCGTACGCCTCCAACCCAGCGAACGATCGGCCGGCAGAATATACGCACTTTGGACCGGCCATGAATCTCGAAGTCGGCACGTGGCACCAAGCCGAAATCACTGAGCAGTGGATTGGAGGGCCGTTGGTGGAGCTGCGGCGTCTTGCGACGCTGATCGAACGGAGCGCTCAAGGCATTGCCCTCTAGTTTCTCACCCATGTCTCCCTAATGAACTTGTTTTGGACGTTCGCGGTGATGCGTTTGACCCTGTACTCGCCAACTCACTCCACAAGAGCATGGGTTAGGTATGATGACTGCCTTCTTTGACTGGGGTGTACTTTCGCAAGCGGGCGGATGATGTGGTGGCAGCCAAGGAGAGATTGTCGGCTGTCCGGAACGGGTCGCCAGTTCGAGTGGTGCTTGCGGATGAGCAGGAAGTGGAGCCTCTACGACACTATGAACAGTTCTCGGAATCGCGGCGAGTCAGCGCCAAACCATGACTTTCATGAGCATCATACTCACGCGGGACGTCTGGGGAAGACCGGTAGGCGGCCAATTCTGTGGGGCAGTATCGAACAGAGTGGTGGATAAACATTGGACCTTTCAGTAGACTGACCTGAGACAGATGGCGGGTGGGCTGATTTGTTATGTATTCGTAAACCTGCGTGATCGTCCGTACCAGACTCCTGAGTGAGCCAGCGGCTTCCAGTTGTTGCATTGGTTCTCGTGCTGAGGGATCTTGAAGAGTACAAGGAGACGCCATGAAGTTTACGATTACCATCACGCGCGACGAGGATGGAGTCTTCATCGCTGAATGCCCGGCTATTCCGGGATGCGTCAGTCAAGGCAAGACGGAAGCGGACGCGGAAGCCAACGTGCAGGACGCTATCAAACATTGCCTTGAAGTGCGTGCCGAGATGGGGATGCCGCTAACCGTCCTCACTCGCCAAGTGGAAGTCGTCGCGTAATGCCGCCGGTTCCTGTTCTTCCTCCATCCGACGTCATCAAGATCTTTCAGCGCCTTGGGTGGCAGATGGTTCGTCAGAAAGGCAGTCATATCATTATGACGAAACCTGGCTACATTGCCACGCTCTCCATACCCAACCACTCGGAAGTTGCACGGGGCACGCTGCGCAGTCTGATCGCAAAAGCGGGGCTGACAATCGAGCAGTTCCTCGAGGCCTCGAACAGGTAGGCATGGGATCTGTCAATAGTTTTCACCAGCGGTGCACAAGGATCGTGAATGCACCGCATGACTTTTTTCTCCAGGCGCACTACACTCCTCCGACTTGTCGACGGACTACAGGCTTCATTCTGTGTCCCTCATCTCGGAGAGGAGGGGAGGAGAGACCGGAATGACTAAAAATCTTCCCGCACCCATCAAAGCCAAATCCACTGCACAACAATACGATCTGTTCACGACCTTCTTTGGCGATCCACAGAATCTCTCAAACACGATTGAACTCTGGGATTCTATCCCTAAATACGCGGTGTCACCGCGCAAGCAGGGACTAATGCGTGATCCAAAAGGTAATCTTCCGGTCTACGAGCAAGAATTTCTCTACCGACCCACGGCCTTAGGATTGCCCAAAGAAATTCAGTGCAAAATGACAGTTCAGCCGGCGCACATCAAGAACTCCGATGGCACCTACTCGCAATACTACCCTTCCACCGACGAAGAGCTAATGGAGGAAGTTCTTAAAAAGTTGTTTACGGATCAGCAATTCGGCCGACATACCCCTAACGCCAATGAAAGCTGGGTAAAGTTTTCTCTGAATCTCGTCCAAAATGAGCTGAAGAGCCGGGGAAAGTCACGCAGCCTCGATGAAATCAAACGCTCGCTAGAAATACTCTCTCGAGCCGTGTACACCATTCAGTTTGCAAAAACGACCAGTAAGATTGTCTACACAAATCCGATTTTGACCGAGTTAACTGGTGTTACTCGCGCCGACTATCTCAGTGATCCAAAATCCATGTGGGTTGCGAAATTGCCGTCTCTGATTAGCAAGAGTGTGAACGAACTGACCTATCGACAATTCAATTACGGGACGCTCATGAAACTGTCCTCGCAACTCGCGCGCTGGTTTCATAAACGGTTATCGCATCAATATACACAGGCCAGTCTTATTGACCCATACCACATTGCCTATAACTCGATTCAGCGGGACAGCGGACTACTCCATCATTCCCGCGCTTCTCGCAATGTGAAGATGATCGACACGGCACTGCAGGAATTGGTTGACGCGGATGTGCTGATGCATTTTAAGAAAGATGAACGTCGCCAGGGTCTGAAGATTCTGGATATTATCTACACCATGCTTCCCACACTCGAATTCCGGAACGAGATTAAGACCGCCAACGCCAGGCAAGCTCGCCATCGGCTTGAATTGCGCAGCACTGAACCTTCCCAAAAACAGCTATAAATTCCGACACACCCTATTAGGTGGAGGGTGCAGTCGACAGAACTCTGCAGTTCATCTCTTCCAGCCGCTCAGTGTGGTTCGAACCGTACGCCAGACGGTCGAGTGATGTGAGAGGTGGAAGGTGCAGTTACCGTCCAAGGCTATGAAATGTCAGCTATCTTGTCCGGCTCGTCTATTCGGAGCATAGAGGTAGAGAGTGCAGTTAGGATATAGGCGGAAGGTGCAGTCAGCCCCCTTGGCCTCAAAGCCTAGAAAATCTGGCTAGTTCATTTGTGCAAACACAAGATGGCCGCGGATGGGAAGGGGGAAGATAGGATATAGGCGGAAGGTGAAATGCGTCAGA
>JBBRRN010000118.1:0-9121 GCA_038200685.1 Nitrospirales bacterium | reverse complement strand
GGCTCTTGCGTGAACTCATCCGCACCAAGCTCGATCTGGAGATGGCCGCCGATGAAACGATGGCCAAAATCGCTCTGACCATCAAGCCGGATATGGTGACCCTCGTCCCGGAGAAACGTCAGGAGCTGACGACTGAAGGCGGCTTGGACGTGGCCGGCCACAAAGATCGTATCCAGCAGATCGTGACCCTCCTTCACGATGCGGGCATTCCTGTGAGTCTCTTCATCGAGCCGGATTTGGCCCAAGTCAAAGCCTCGCACAGAGTCTCAGCTGACTTCGTCGAACTCCATACCGGCCGCTACGCGAATGCCAAACGCTCGAAAGAATCCGACGCTGAAGTCGAAGCGATTACACAATCGGCTAAGCTCTCGTACAAACTCGGCATGGGCGTCAATGCCGGGCACGGCTTGGACTACCGCAACGTGATGCGGTTAACGCATATTCCTGAAATCGTCGAATACAATATCGGGCACAGCATCATTGCCCGAGCGGTTCTCGTAGGCCTTGACCAGGCCGTGAGAGAGATGAAAGCGTTGCTGAGTTGAGCCCTCTCGCCGGTGCTACACCCTGCGCTCCTCTGTGAGCACGACATTCGCATTGGCCATGACATTACGCCGTAGGCAACAGATACCTTTCCTCTCCGCATTCACCCGATTCCCCATGCCGAATCGATCACGCACGCAAGGCTACAGATGAAGATCGTGACAGGAACCGAGATGCAGTCGCTCGATCGCCGTACGATCACCGAAGCGCATATCCCCAGCACCATCTTGATGGAGCGCGCCGGCGAAGGAATTGTCAGACATCTTGAGGAGCACTACGGGCCGGTACGAGGCAAGTCCATTACTATTCTCTGCGGAAAAGGAAACAACGGAGGAGACGGATTGGTTGTGGCCCGGCTGCTGCATCGCCGACGCGCACAAATCCATGTCGTCCTCCTCACACCACTTACCGAGTTGTGTCGCGATGCCGCAACGATGTATCGACGGCTCGTTCGGATCACAGGGCGAACCGCGATCGTTCGATTCCGATCTGCCGACCAAACACGACCCCTCCTCGCTTCCAGCGACATCCTTATCGACGCTCTCCTGGGTACCGGATTGTCCTCCGTAGTAACCGGAGCCTATCGTGAGGCCATTGACCTCATCAACAATGCCGGGAAACCAATTGTCGCCGTCGATATCCCGTCCGGTCTCCATGCCGATACTGGCGCCATCCTAGGGCAAGCGATCCGCGCCACGCTGACCATCACCTGTGGCCTCCCGAAACTCGGTCTCTATGTCAATGCCGGGATCGACCAGGCCGGCGCCGTCCGTGTCATAGATATCGGCATTCCACCAGCCTATGTGGATGCCATCGGGAGCCGGACCCTGCTGCTAACAAGCGACCGTGCGTTTCAGTCTCTACCGGAACGCGTGCTCTCTTCCCATAAGGGAACGTTTGGCCATGCAGGGATTATTGCGGGGTCCGTCGGGAAAACCGGCGCGGCTGCGTTGGCAGCCCGGGCGGCCCTCCGCGTTGGAGCCGGTCTGGTGACCGTCGCCACGCCCAACAGCGTCAACGATGTCCTGGAAGCCAAGTTACTGGAAGCGATGACGATGCCGTTCCCGGAAACGAAAGCACGGACACTTGCCCGCTCTGGGCTTGATCGTGTCGTTGCGTTTATCCAGGCACGCACAGCGATCGCCGTTGGTCCAGGGCTTTCGACCCATCCTGAAACCGTTGAGCTCGTGCAGTCGCTGTTGAAGCACCTGGATCGCCCATCGATTCTCGATGCCGATGCGCTAAACGCCTTGGCAGGGCGGGCCTCATTGCTGACTGAATGTACAAACCCGCCCATTCTCACCCCACACCCTGGCGAGATGGCCCGGCTCGAAGTCGATGCCACCACGCAAAGCGTCAACGCAGACCGAATCGGCACAGCCAGACGATTTGCCAGAGAACGCGGCGTATTCGTCGTCCTAAAAGGCGCACGAACCGTGATCGCTCGCCCCGACGGGCTTGTCGCCATTTGCCCAACCGGCAATCCCGGCATGGCCACGGCAGGAACTGGTGATGTGTTGACCGGCATGATTGTCGGCCTACTGGCACAACGGGTTCCAGCGTGGGAGGCTGCCTGTGCCGCAACCTATTTTCATGGATTGGCCGGCGACTTAGCCTCCCAACACCTCGGACAGCCAGGGATGCTCGCTGGCGACCTCATCGCTCAGATTCCTTATGCGCTCCAACAGACGAAAACGACCTGACCTCACCAGGCCAGCCAAGGCAAGCCTTGTTACCACGCGCCGTCACGCCGCGTCGAGCCTGCCATGGCTACTCGTGTCGATATCGCGCCAACACACTGATCGACTCGGCCAAGCGATCGGTCGCGTGCTTCGCGGGGGAGAATGCATCGCGCTCTTCGGACCGCTCGGAGCGGGTAAAACCACGCTCGTTCGTGGAATCGCACAGAGTCTAGGTGCATCGCCAGCGACAGTGACCAGCCCGACGTTCGTCGTGATCCACGAATATGACCAAGGACGCCTCCCACTTGCCCACATGGATTTGTACCGCATTCGCTCACCCCACGACCTTGAATCAACAGGACTGATCGAGTATTTTTCAGGCCAGACTGTGACGGTGATAGAATGGGCCGATAAGGGCCTTGCCGCGCTGCCGCAGGACCGGATTGAGATTACACTGAATCATCGTGCCATGAGGAGCCGAACGATTCAGTTGCGCGCAACAGGACCGGCGTCCAACGAAATCATCGCGCTCACACGGATGCAGTACAGAAAGACCGGTAGGGGACATCGAGGGTCATCACCCGGGGCCTTGAGCGAAAAGGAAACATCGAGGCCATGATTAGACTGATCTTCGTCGGAGTGCTGCTGCTTCTCTCACTAGCTTTTTTCCTTCAGAACCAGGAACAGGAAGTCACCCTCCGATATTTCTTTGGGCTCTTCGAAGCTTCGACGCCGATCTATAAACCCATCTTGGCTGGATTCGCGGTGGGACTCCTGGTCTCCGGGGTTCTACTCTTTCCTCCGTGGGTAAAGAACCGCCTCGAACTCCGCCGAAAAACCAAAGCCCTGCAAGAAGCCGAAGGGGACTTAGAACGTCTGCGCCTTTCTCTCGATACCGCTACCGGTCGTACATCCCCCACACTCACCGGCGAAGCACATCGAGACCGACACGATGAGTGACGCAGATGCCTCCCCCTTGATGCGGCAACACCGTGAGATCAAGCGCGGCTATCCCGATGCCATCCTGTTGTTCCGCGTCGGTGACTTCTACGAAATGTTTCACGAAGATGCGCAGGTTGCTTCAAAACTACTCTCCATCGCCCTGACCTCTCGAGACAAATCCAGCGCCAACCCTGTTCCGCTCTGCGGAGTCCCCTACCATGCCGCGCAAGGCTACATCGCCAAACTTCTCAAGGCCGGACGAACCGTGGCTCTCTGCGAGCAGGTAGAGGACCCAAAACTCGCTAAGGGCCTCGTGCGCCGCGAAGTCGTTCGGGTGTATACACCGGGGACGCTGATCGATACTGAGTTTCTTTTTCCTGGGGAGTCGCATTTCCTGGCAGCTGTCGCCTTCTCCGACGACACGGTTCCCTCTGCCAAAAGGCAATCCGTCATTGGTCTGGCCTGTGTGGACATCTCTACCGGGGAGTTTTGGGTCACAGAATTCCAAGGTGCACAGGCAGAGGTCCAGTTGATGGATGAACTTGCTCGCTTGGAACCACGGGAAATACTCTACCCCGATTCTCCTGCGAATGCTGGATCGTGCCTGACTCGCCTGCGCGGACCACGGCTCTGCGCACAACCCGTGACCTCCTTCAACTCCCAAGAGGCTCAGCAATTACTCCAAACACAGTTTGCGGTGCACTCACTCGACGGATTCGGTTGTCGCGGCCTGAATACCGGGATCGGAGCCGCCGGAGCAGTCTTGCGATATGTTCGCGAAACTCAGCCGACCGCTTCTCTTGCGCACCTTGGCCGCATACACGTTCGCTGGAACGGCGATGCCATGCATCTGGATAGCGCCACCATTCGCAACCTCGAACTTGTGCGGCCTTTGGACTCAGATGAGCATCGATCGGGGCAGGACCAATCCACGGTCTTGTCGGTGCTGGACCGCACGACGACAGCTATGGGTAGTCGCTTATTACGCCAATGGCTCGTCAGACCACTTCTTGATTGTGGCGCCATTCACGCTCGCCTCGAAGCGGTCGGTGAGTTGAAAGACCTCCTTCAACAACGCGTATCTCTGCGGTCTGCACTCCGCAATGTGCAAGATATGGCCCGTCTAGGAAGCCGCGTCACGCTCGGCATCGCAGGACCCCGCGAACTACTCGCATTGAAACAGTCCGTGGGCGCCTTGCCGGAGTTACAGTCCCACCTCCGATCGTTCGTCGCCTCATTGTTGGTTGATGTCCGAGAGTCGTGGGACGATTGCCGCGATGTGCATGGTGCGATTGAGCAGGCCATCAAACCGGATGCGCCGATGACACTCCGAGACGGCGGCGTGATTCGTGAGGGATACCATGCCGGGGTCGATGAGCTACGCAAGGCGAGCGCGGAGGGTAAAAACTGGATTGCCTCGTTGGAAGCCAAAGAACGAGAGCGAACAGGGATCGACTCGTTGAAAGTGCGATACAATCATGTGTTCGGCTACTACATCGAAATTACCAAAACACACCTACCCCGCATTCCGCCCGACTACATTCGTAAGCAGACGTTGGTCAATGCAGAACGATTCATGACACCGGAGCTCAAAGAGTTGGAAGAGCGTGTCACGGGTGCTGAAATCAAACTGCTGGCGCTCGAACAAGAGTTGTTTGAACAATTGCGCAAACGCGTGGCAAACGAGGTGCCTCGTCTTCACGCGATGGCCCAGGCCGTCGCGTTGCTCGATGTCCTTGCTTGTCTGGCCGAAACTGCCGCCTTATATCGCTATGTCAAACCCCTCGTCGATGAGAGCAGCACGATCCTTATCCGTGAAGGCCGCCATCCTGTCGTCGAGCAACTTCATACTAATCTGACCTTTGTACCCAACGACACCACTCTCGACTGTGAGCACACCCGACTTGTCATCCTTACCGGGCCCAATATGGCAGGGAAAAGCACCTACCTCCGCCAGGTCGCGCTTATCGTGCTGCTGGCGCAAATCGGGAGCTTCGTACCCGCGGCAGAAGCCCGCATCGGACTGGTCGATCGGATTTTCACCCGTGTGGGGGCCTCGGACAATTTAGCTGCGGGACAGAGCACCTTCATGGTGGAAATGATCGAGTCGTCCCACATCTTGAACAGTGCGACCGCCCGCAGTTTGATTCTCTTGGACGAGATCGGCCGAGGAACCAGCACCTACGACGGACTAAGCATCGCCTGGGCCATTGCAGAGCATATCCAAGACCGTCGGCACCTGGGAGCCAGGACGCTATTCGCCACTCACTATCACGAAATGACGCAACTGGAGGGATTACGAGAGGGGATCAAAAACTATTGCGTAGCAGTTCAAGAACGAGATGGAGACGTGGTCTTCTTGCGTAAAATTGTAGCGGGTGGTGCCGACCGCAGTTACGGTATTCATGTTGCCAAACTGGCGGGATTGCCTACTTCAGTGATCGAGAGAGCCCAGGAGGTACTCGCGCAGCTTGAACAAACCGATTCAACGACCCAGACTCCCGCTCTGCCCTCAGAACAAAAACCAACCCAGGCTTCCGTTCCCCATGCACACCCAATTGTGGATGAGGTCAGACAGATCGATCTTTTTTCAATGACCCCGCTGGATGCGCTCAACCGGCTTGCCGATCTGCAGCGTAGGGCCGCTGACTCCGATAGTAACTCTCAAAACAAAGGCGGCATCCCCTTTCGGAGATGCCGCCCTTGAACTCAGTAACTTTGTCAGGTCAGTGACCGGACCCAAGGTTGTACTTCGCGGTCCAAGGAATCAAGCCAGCGATGGGCTCTCCACCTGGGAGCAACACATCATACTGCATAGGAATAGCGGCCCCATCAGGAGACTTGGGTGAGGTATTGAGGCCTTGCTTCGCTGCTGCGCAGCCAGCCTCGACTTCGCTCTTCCCCGCGCACTCTTTCAATCGTAGGCCGGAAATGCTCAACGGCTTCCCCATGGAACCAGCCACTTCCTGGATTTTCTTGACTGAGGAAATAACACGATGATTCTGTTCAGGCTCTGTCGCCACAAACTCGATCAAGTCGGTCGTGCTGCCAGGTGGCACTTCCTTTGCCGCAGCCGGTCCCGCATGGGGGCGGCCCATCTTCTTCAGTTCTTCCCAAGCGCCCTTGTCTGCATAGAACTTTAGATTTTTGCCTGGGTGAATTTTCTGCCAGAAGAGACCGCTCTCCGCAGCTCCGCCGAATACAGAGACGTTGATCCAGACCGCTTCATCGTAGGGATCGAGCACGATTACCCGACCCTGTATAGTAGTCGGTTTGCTCATATCGCCCCACTCAAACCGTTCTTGGAATGATTCGATCGCCAGTGCGGTAGAGGCGGTTGAAACCAACAGCCCTACAGCAGCCATCACGGCCCAACCTTTTGCATGAAACTTCATAATCGCTCCCCCTTAACAGAGCATGAAAGAATTAAATCTTGTCAAGGTCGATTACTTAATAATCTTAAAGCCCGTGATCGTCCGACCATCCAGGCTCACTTCCATGGCGACAAGTTCCTGGGAGGCCTTGATGATCTGATCCATAAGGGCCTTGTCCTTCACCGCCAACCGGACAGTTGAAGCGGCATGGTACCAACCCGAGTAAGGATTATTCTTATCGGTACCGCCCACAAAGCCCCAGCCGCAGCAGGTGAGCAATGGATCAGGCGGCTTCACGTCAAGATCGGAAGATGATCGGCCATTCGCGGTCCCCGAAGCCGGCTCACCACTGTTCCAATATTGAATTCCAAATAGTAACTCTCCATCAGGATTGTCGGCCCACTGTGACCATACCCGACCTTTGAGAGTCTTGGTAAGTTCACCCTTCATAGGCTTTCCGCCGGCAATGTTATCAGTTGCACCAGTCGGACCGGTCGCAGTCTCAGCGCGCTCAGCAACGGCGAATTCTGCTGTCAGCAAGCCGAACACAGAAAACGCTGTCACGGCGGCGATAAGTATGACCTTTTTCATACCTCGTCCCTCCTTCATAAAAATATCAGCCACAATAACTGACGAATACCTTCAAAGACCACAAAAACTACACAACTAATTCAATAAAGAGAGGTACTCCGACTTCTTTTCTTGTTCTATTTCGTGCTAGATCGCTGAATGATATTTATGACCAGAAATTTTGGCTATGGTACTGAAATCATGAAACTGTGTCAAGAAATTGTTTGTCCTGTTCATAGTTTCAATAGTCATGAAAAATGCATTGACAATCAAAGCATTGCCAACATTTGCCGTATTGGATTTTATTTACATTTACTATTCGATTGAACTCATATATTAGGGGATTCTCATTTGTATGCGTGCAGACTACGTGATGCAAGAGGCCCTAGTCCGGTGATCGCGAGAGAATCCAATCTGAAATAATGGCGACTCACATTGAACACCTGCTCCACATTCACGCAATCGATATGAGCCAACATATTATTGAGCGACGTATGTCTTCCGTATGTGAGCTCGTCCTTCGCCAGCTTATTCATGCGGCTGTGCGAACTTTCCAAGCTCAACATCAAACTACCCTTCATCTGAGCCTTCACGCGCTCAAGCTCGTTCCGTTCGACGCCGTTGATCCCAATCTGTCGAATCTCTCGGCAGACAAGATCCACGACGCGATCGACTTCTTTCGGCCTTGTCGCCGCATAGACCGAAATCATGCCGCCATCCGAATAACCGGACAAGAACGAGTAGATCGAATAGGCGAGACCCCGCTTCTCTCGAACTTCCTGGAATAATCGTGAACTGACACTGCCGCCCAATACGCTATTGAGCGCGTACAGCGCATAGCGATCCTGATGTCCGGCAGCGACGCCTTTGAGACTGAGACAGAGATGCACCTGCTCCAACCGTTTTTTCTTCAGCAAGACACCACCATGCACATGAGGTGGGTGGCGCCCATTAATGGAAGCTGTCTTTATGGCCCTGCCCTTGCCGAAATACCGGGCAACCAGTCGGTCAAGTTTGGCCTGCTCGAAGTTTCCAGCAATTGAAACGACCGTCTGCCCTGGATCGTAACGTGCTTCGATAAAGTCCAACAGATCCTGGCGTCGCAAGCCTTCGATTGTCTTCTCTCGACCAAGAATGGAGCGTCCAAGCGGATGGCGCTCCAGCACTTGTCCCATGTGGAGCTCTTGTACTAGATCTTCCGGGTCATCTTGGACCATACGGATTTCTTCCAAAACAACCTGTTTTTCTTTTTCGATTTCTTTAGGTGCAAAACTAGAATGGTGGAACAGGTCGGAGAGGAGTTCGAGCGCCTGCTCCAAATGTTGATCCAACACTTTCACGTAATAGGTCGTAGTCTCACGCGAGGTGAAGGCGTTCATCTCTCCACCAAGCGCGTCGATTTCACGTGAAATTTCTGCGGAAGAACGCTTGCGCGTCCCTTTAAAGAGCATGTGCTCGATGAAATGGGAAAACCCTGCCTGGCAAGACTGCTCGTCCCGAGACCCGGTGTTGACCCATACGCCCACGGTGACCGACTTGAGCGTCGGCATCCGTTCGGTCACCACCCGCACCCCGTTGTCCAGAACGAGCTTGCGATACAAGGCAGTTACCCAGCAGACGGATCAGGCGCACCAGTCCCGGTTGGAACTGGCATGGCTTCTTTACGACTGAGGCGGATCTTTCCCTGCCGATCCACTTCCAGAACCTTCACCAGAATTTGATCGCCTTCCTTTACTTCATCGGATACCGCTTGAACTCGATGATGCGCAAGCTGTGAAATATGTACCAGTCCATCGGTTCCCGGCAAGACCTCGACAAACGCTCCGAAATCCATAATCTTCCGAACCGTGCCCATATAGATCTTCCCGATCTCGACTTCTTCGGTGATCCGACTGATCATGTCCTTAGCCTTCTCGGCTGACGCTCCATCAACCGACGCGATCGTCACAGTTCCGCTGTCGTCAACGTTGATCTTGACCCCGCAATCCGCAATGATGCCGCGGATCGTTT